>JAHQWH010000185.1 GCA_029856105.1 Promethearchaeia archaeon
AATATTTCTCCAATAGCTCCACTTTTTTCACTGGCTAGAATTAAACCGTTTACGATGTCTGAAACATATGTGAAATCTCTTTTTTGAGTTCCATCACCATATATTAGGATCTCCTTATTTTGTAGCATAAGATTAAAGAATTTCTTTATTGCCATATCAGGACGTCCCCGGGGCCCATAAACGGTATAAAATCTCAATGAAGTAGTTGGGAGATCATTTTCCTTAAAGTACAAATTAGCGTAAATCTCCCCGCATAATTTTGAAACCGCATATGGGGATATAGGATTTTTAGGGTGGCTTTCGTCTACGGGAGTGTATACAGGATTGCCGTAAACTGAGGAGGAAGATGCATTTATGACCCTTTTGATTGAAGCGCTTTTTAAAGCGTATTCGAAAACATTTACCGTACTAACAAGATTGTTATATGTTACTTCAGACGCGTGGTCAATCGAGTATCTTACGCCTGCTTGAGCTGCTAAGTGAAAGATATATTCAGGTTCGTATTCAATTTGTTTGAGGGTTGATTCTTCAACAAGGTCTCCCCTGATTACTACATAATCACGGGCTTGCTCGTATTTACTCAATATATCGTTTAATTGCTTCTCCTTTCCCGGGTAATAATCGTTAAAGTTATCGATTAAAATAAGAAAATTCTCGCGTTTCAATAATGTCTCGGTCAAATGCGAACCGATAAATCCAGCTGCACCAGTTATCACGATATTTTTATTTTTAATCATATTATAGTGAAAAAAAATACTAATAAGAATTTTTCTTATTTCTAAGTACAAAGTAATAAATTAAAATAACGCTTAATTATCGTTGAATAGTACGAATTATTATGTATAATACTAAAATTAAGTTCATTAAATCGATTTTTCACGTGCGTAATCATATTCATTTCTATTTATTTCTCGTGTCTTTAATCTCTATTACGTTATTAAGTTTAAAGTTGATAAATCTCGATACAATTTTAGGTTCAGATGTCAATTTGCCTTTAAATATGTTTTTACGAATTTTATGGATAGGGGCCTCGATATTTGTTATGCTATTTTTGCCTTCTTATCCATTCTTTTTTAAGATTTATAAAAGCGTAAGATTCAACGTTTTAGAAAAGTTTTGTTTGATGTCAGTGTTTAATTTGAGTTTTTACGCAATTTTAGGCTACGTTGGTAATAGTTTAGGTTTTGTTTTAAATGCGATTTATTTTTTTGCGTTTCTACTTATGTTCTATTTTTCTCTAATTATTATAATTTTAATATTAAAATTTAAACACAAAGAGAAAATTTGGTTTAAAACTAAAACGAATACTGAAGAATTCTTGATAAAATACGATAATTTTTCGTTTTACGATTATATTAAGAAGAAATTATCCTGGAATGGAATATTATTAATCATTTTTATGATTTTATTAATAATTGGATTCAATTTGAATGTAGATATTGTCGTTGGAACTGATGCTTGGTACCATGTTTTACTTATAAAAATCATAACCACTGCTAATTCTTTGCCCTTAAACGAGTATTTTGGCGCTATGGGCTTCCATATTGTTGGAGCCGTATTTTATTATTTTTCTGCCATAGATATAATTGTAATCCCAAATGTCTTCCTATTTTTTACGCTTCCGATAACATCGCTAATTGTATACAACATTTTGATGAGAATCTTTTCAAACAAATCTTTAGCAATTTTTGGCATATATCTTTTATTAATTACTACATTAGGGTTTAAAAATTTAACATTTGCTTTTTGGCCATCTAGTATTGTTTTTATTCAAGGATTGACGATTTTTTTTCTATTATATGTCAGGTTAAGAAATTTCGTTAAAGAAGAGAAGCCCAATTGGAGGGCAATTCGAGCGAATATGGCGTTTAACTATATACTTATTATTATTATTTTCATCGCATTATATCTTTCTCACTCTCTTATTGCGTTAGTTTTTCTTTTCTCATTTACCTGGTTGTATTTAATTTATTTAGTTAAAAGCGCAATCCGAGGTTTTGATTTTGTCCTAATGATGATTACTTTTTTCATTTTCTCAATTTTCTATATTTTTAACGTAAGCACTGGCCATCTTGGGGTTTTTAATTATTTTTTTACGCTATCGTGGATTACTCAGTTATTTGGTGCAATTTTAATTACAGTAATTGGAGGTGTTATAGTTTATTGGTTACGAACTCAAATTACTTTTAAAAAAGGGAGGTTAAATTTGATTTTAATGGGTAAGAAATTTAGATTTTATACCATAATCGAGAAAATTGCTATCCCTCTTGTATTTTCGTTGACTTTATTATCTACTGTTGTGTTTTTCGTCGCAAATCTATTATGGCTTAAATTAAATTTAATTGTTATCTTTGTTGGTTTTGAAGTTATAATAGTTGTAATTTTTGCTTTTTGGGGGTTAGTCGTATTTCAAAATAAGCCTAAAGGAAAACCGTTATATTTATGGTTAATGGCTTTTATATTTTTAGTGTTAGGTGGCTTATCATTTGATGTATTGCGAGGAAATCTTAGCTTTTTTTCCAGATTATTTTATCTTTCTTCTCCAATTTTAGCGATTGGCTTTATCTCGTATATATATAAATTGATTAAAATTGGTAAAATTAAATCAGTCCGTGTAAAATCATTCTTAATTATTTTTGTATGTTTTTCTTCGACAACATCGCTTTTAGAATTTTACACATCGTTAGATTTTTACAGCGTTAATAACAACGAATTAAGTGCTGTGAGGTGGTATCTTCAAAACTCAGATGATAAAAACGTGTTAGTTTTGGAATTTGGATGGAACCCTGTATTTGTTTATTACGATTATCCCTATGACGAGAAAAATAGTTCG
>JAHQWH010000186.1 GCA_029856105.1 Promethearchaeia archaeon
TTTACATATACACTCGCCACATTCAATAGCAGTATCTAAAAACCTAAATTTAGATACCATGGTTGAGACTTGCAAAAAAAAAGGACTCGATATTCTTGGAACTGGAGATGTGTTGCAACCTGATTGGTTGAAGTATTTAGAAAAGAATTTAAAGAAAAATGATGATCGATCGTTCTCATATAAAGATATATTCTTTATTTTACAAACTGAAATTGAAGATATTGAAAGTGTTCACGAAATAGTATTTTTCCCTGACTTTTCAACCGTAAGAGAAGTTCAAAAAAAAATTAAACCCTATTCGAAAAATCTCCTCGATGAGTGGGGTGGACGTCCGCGAGTGAACCTATCTCCCTCTGAATTAGTTGATAAAATAACGGATTTGGGGGCAATCATCGGACCAGCACACGCTTTTACTCCCTTCAAAGCAATTTTTCGCCAAAACAAATTTAAGACTCTTAAAGATTGTTATCAAAATGCCGAAAAAAAAGTCAAATTTATAGAATTAGGGTTATCTGCCAACACAGATCTAGCTGATAGATTAGATTGCCTTAAAAACGTAACTTTTCTTAGCAATAGTGATGCCCATTCTGAAGGTCCCCGCGCTTTAGGAAGAGAATTTAATAAAATCAAAATGGAAAATCCCTCTTATGAAGAATTAGTCTTAGCAATTGAAAGAAAAAGTCAACGTAAAATTGAATTGAATGTAGGACTTCATCCCAAATTAGGGAAATACTTTAACATGTTTTGTCATAAATGTAGAAGAAGGATTATCTTCAAAAAAACAAAAAAGCAAGGTAGTTCATTATTTAATCAATATTCAATAACGGAAGATTTTGTAAAAATTCTCGCAAACGACCCTATAAAAGCAAAAAATGAATATATCAACAACATAGCTAAAGGAAAAGTTACATGCCCCGCTTGTAAGGAAAAGTTCAATAAAAACATTAAAATTAAATTAGGTGTAAGCGAAAGAATTGAAGTAATTTCTACATCACCAGAACCAATACACCCTAACCATAGACCGCCATACATTAATGCCGTGCCATTATTTGATATAATACGATCTGTTAAAAAAATTAAAAGCGCGAATAGCAAGACTGTTTTAAATACTTACAATAAAATTATAAATGAACTTGGAACCGAATTTGAAGTATTAATAGAAATCCCTATGGAAAAAATCGTAAAATTTGATGAGGGGGTCGCGTCTGTCATTGAAGCAATAAGAGCGAATAAAATTGAATACACACCAGGGGGAGGCGGGACTTACGGGCAAATTCAACTTAATATCTAGTTTTTTTAAAACCTAAAATTAAGTTTCTGCTAATTTTTAGAACGAGTTATGAATGAAATTTTACTATATTAGCTAAATTTCAAACTCTAAACGAAGGGATAGTAATTCACCACATTTAGTACATGTCATGAAATCGAATATTTTAAAAGCCACCACCATAAGCTCCAAATCTTTTCTAGGAAATTGATTTCTGAATTTTTTTTCATAATCTCCAGATGGACAACTAATTATAGCTCTTACCTTGATTAGATTCTCATTATCAGAATCATTGAAAGGTCCATCAGTAGTTTTATTATTCAATTCAATTTCCATACTATTTAACCCCGAACATATGTTTAATATAAATTCAGTCTTTTAAATTTATGTTTAAAATACACTTATTCTTTTATTCACACGAACAAGTAGAAGTTTGATTGAATTATTGGATGTATTATGAAAATTTTTAATTTTAATTATTTTTTAAACAATTCTTCTCCTATTTTATTTTACAATTAAAATTCTGTTATGGAATTTGGTGTGATATATAATTATGTTAATTTGTCGTAAATTATGAAAATTGTGAGAAAAAAAAAAAGGGAGGAATAAAAATATAATCATCAAGCATTTCTTTAATTTTACTATATTATCTTTGTACTATTCAAATGTTATATCAGTAATATTTGAAGAGTAATAATATAGACGTGATATCAAAACATGATTGAAACGGTCTGAGTATAAATATTACATGCATATTACTTTCTTATATTATTTGGATATAATACTCAATATTATATAGCTAATTGCGCCTAATTGTGGTTGATAATTATGAATAATGATGAATTAGATTTAAGCAATCTCGCAAGGTCAAGAACATCAATAAGGTCTAGATTTAACGAAATTGCCCGCCAAAATGTAAATTCTAATAGCTCCGCCAATTTAGATAACGATAAATATCTTTCGGATTTACTTAAAGTTTTAAAGATAAAATCAGTGGTAGTTGGAATTGGTGGTGCAGGAAACAATACAGTGTCAAGAATGGAAGATATGGGTTCTGATTTTATTAAAACTTTAAATATTAACACAGATGCTCACGATTTATATTATTCAAATTCTAATCAGAAACTACTAATAGGAAAGGAAACTTGCAACGGATTAGGTTCAGGTAATGACCCTAGTGTTGGAACTACTGCTGCAGAAGAAGATGTCAATCGACTTTCGCAAGTTTTAAAAGCAGATGTAGTTTTTTTAACGTTTGGATTGGGAGGAGGTACGGGTACAGGTGCAGCACCTATAGTTGCGAGGGAAGCAAAAAAGAACAACGCTACGGTTGTATCGTTTTGCTCGGTGCCTTTTACATCTGAAGGAACTGAACGAAGCCTAAGAGCAAAAAAAGGTTTGGAAGAACTTCTAAAATATTCTGATACATTAATCCCTGTCCCAAACGATAATCTTCTACGCTTCAATCAAAAACTACCCGTTTTAACCGGCTTTAAGATAATGGATGAGATTTTAATTAGAAGCATTA
>JAHQWH010000187.1 GCA_029856105.1 Promethearchaeia archaeon
TCATTAATGGCATATTGCGTTAACGCTGGAAGCGATTTTGTTCTATTTGGTCCGGTCAAGTTTGCTAAGTGTATTATTCCCGCCATGTCTCTCATTTCAGGAATTAATTCGTATTATCGAAAAAGAGTTTTACGGAAAAAGATATCAGATCGGACCCCATTGAAGCACATATTTTAAGAGATATACCTTATTAGTAAATCTTGTGTACGGTCAAGGAAATCTTGAATATTTTTGTTAATTTTTTCTTTTGTATTCTCATTGTCTAATAAGAAAAGAACGAACATTTCGTAATGTAAAACCTTAATTCTCTTAAATAAAATAATTGAGTTTGAAACTTTAAAAATCGCTTCGTCTTTCTCTGCAGCCTTATATTTTGAAAATATTTTAAATAGCATGGCAAATTGGGGAGCTACAACCTCAAATACGTTTAATAAGTCCTCAGATTTTTGCATTTTTGTGATTTTCATAGCCTCAGGAGTATAAAATTCAGCTAATACTAATCCATCGTTGCTTAACAAGAGCGCCAAACACGCGTCAGTTTTTGACGAAAATGTGTGAAGGTTATGTTCGATCAGGTCTCTGTTTGGACTTAATTTGGCTATACCTGAAGAAAAGGCTCTTAAAATAGTAAAAACTTGAAATACACTTGTTGTGTAAATTTCAAGGCTTTTGTCTGAAGAGATTTTTGCTAATTTATTTTTTATTACTTTTAAGTTGGCTTTAATTTCTTTAGAGTCAATTATATCAGGGTCTCCCTTCGATAAAATGTAGATAATTGGAGTTTCCTGTTCTAGTTGAGCTAATGCTTTTTTTATATTTTTAAGGTATTCAATACTTTCGTTAAACCGGGCTTCATTTTTTATATCAATGAAATAGAAAAGCAAATCTGCTTCGAATAAATAGATCTGGGCTTTATTAAGATATTTTTCGTGGTATCCTTTTTGACCACCTAAGTCCCAAAGAAAAATCGTAGCCCCTAATGCTTCTATTGAACTTACATCTGCCCCCCTCGTAGGTCTTAAACCGATCAATTTTGAAAATTTTCTATCTATTGAAAGCAAAAAACTCGTTTTCCCGCTATCGTCAAGCCCTGCTAGTAAAATTTTCATTTTTCTTTGGGTTGTAATTGGCGTTGCTGGAGTTTTTTCAATTGTGATTATTTTTTTTAAAAGGCTCTCAAAATAAGGTTCTACTTGCTCTTGCGGTTGAAACTCTTCATTAATTACTTTATCAAACTGATCAAAGAAATCGACAACAATATTTTTTAGTCGATTGATGTTGTTATACAAAAAGCCTCTTTGATTCTCGTCAACGAGTATGCAGAAAGCAGATGCTATAGGAGCTTCATCGAATTTTACATCAACAAAATGAAAAAATGTAAGCGCTGTTAAATGAAAATCTGGAAATGGGATAACACCAAAATATCTGTATTGCTTTAGCAAAGCAGAGTCTTTATTAAATAACATCCCGTCCCCAAGAAGAAGGCTTAAGGTTTTAATCGAGATTTGCATATAATCTGTGAAAGACATTTTAAGCCCTTTTCCACCTAACTTTTCTTTATTTTCAGTTCCTAATTCTATCCCCTTAATTGGTTTAGGAAACATATAAATTGGCTGAGGACCTAATTTGTCGTAGGCGCAAAATGCTAGTCCTTTGACTATAGAAGACTCAATTAAATCATCGAAAATCATGGAACATTCTGTAATATTATTTTATAATAATAAATGTAGGAAACTTAATTATTTAATAATAATAGATTTTTTACTAGAACAGTAATGTTGAAAAAAATCGCTGAATGTATCAAGAATAATAGCAACATAATCGAAAAAAAGAGCATAGATCCCGTAGTTCAATTCATAAATTTAAATTCTTTTAAAAGTTCTCGTATTTTCTCAGACATAGGAGAAGATTCTGCCGCAATCAAGAACGATAATGGAATGTACACGTTAGTAACAACCGATCGGATTAAAACTACTTTTATAGAGAAGTTTCCATTTGGTGCTGGCTTTAGTTCCATCTTGGTTGGAGTAGATGATATTTACGCGTGTGGAGGGACGCCATTAGCGGCAAGTTTGATAATCTCCTTTAAAGAACAAAAGATTGGGCAAAGAATAATTGAAGGTGTATGTGCTGGCTCGAATAGATTTAATGTTCCCATAATTCGGGGTCATACTAATACGAAAAAGCATTACGAACTAAGTACAGCATTAATAGGAGAAATCAAAAAAGAAGACTACATCTCTGCGAAAAATGCACAACCAGACGATAACATCATTTTAGCAGTTGATTTTGACGGAAAAATAGGAAAAGCAAGCAATTTACATTGGGATACAGTTACGTATAAATCTTCTGAAGAAGTTTTAAATAAAAGAAAATCTATGAATGTTATCGCCCAAGAACATCTTGCCAACTCGTCAAAAGATATCTCTAACGGAGGTGTGTTTGGAACTATTCTACAACTAATGCAATATTCTGAAGTTGGTGCTGATATAAATATTGAAAAGATTGTTATTCCTCAAAAATTAATAGGGAAAGGGTATAATTTGGAGATTTACGTGAAAATGTTTTTAACCACTTCATATATTTTAACAGCACCAGAAGAAAAATCTCGACAAATAATCAAGATTTTTAAAGACCATGATATGTCAGCTAATTTGATTGGAAAAATTACTAAGAAAGCGGGATTAAAAATAAATAATGGTAAAGATTCTATAGATGTCCTAAAGTATGAAAGATAAAATCT
>JAHQWH010000188.1 GCA_029856105.1 Promethearchaeia archaeon
ATTAAAGTCTACGATCGTAAATTTGGTGCTTCGAACATCATATTATCTAAATTAGCCGTAAATCTTTTTTCATGTATACTTCAGTATTACCTCATGAGATTAAACATAACGATATTTAAGAGGTTAAATACCGGTCAGATGCAAATTTACGAAAAGTCAGTAAAAAAAAGTAGAATCTACGAGCATCTTAAATATACCAAAGATGTAAAAACTATTAACCGCGTTTTTTTTATCGAGCGAACCCCACCTATGGTTTCTTAAAGACTGATTTATTAAAAATTTAGAGGTCATATATTTCTATCTAATCTCTTTTAGCCCCAATGAAATAAAGATTTTTGTCAGACTTGTCTCAATATTTATCGGAATACGCAAATGAACGAGTTTCTTAAGCACAAATTATATAATTAAATTTAAATTGTATTATACCCATTCTTATATAATCTATTTGTATTGAAATTTCTATTATCTTTTAAATTATACATCTAAAAGGTTTTAATTTGAAGCTATTTAATAGTGTAAGCGCACATAAAGCTTATTTAAATAACAACAGAGTTAAAACCCCCACATATGTTTCAGATTATCAAGAATTATACGATTATTTGAGAAAGTTTGAAAGTGATAACGAAACAGTTCTAATTTCGATCATTCTGCCTTTATATAACGAAGAAAACACAATTAGGTCAATATTGGAAAATTTACCTTCTAATAATTCGGTTGAAATCATCATAATTGACGATAATTCGTCTGATAATAGCCTAAACGAAATTAAAAAGGTAAAAGATAATAAAAACTTTAAAGTTATTCGCCATAAAGAGAATAGAGGATATGGAAACGCAATTATTACAGGAATAGGATACGCTAGTGGTGAAGTAATTGTAAATATGGACACTGATGGACAACATAGCCCAGATGACATATTTAATCTCATAAAACCAATCTTTGATGGAGAGGCTGACTATACGATTGGTTCGAGATATTTAGGTACTTATTATTACCATTTACCAATACCTACGAGACTCGGAGAGGTGCTAATCGAAAAACTTATTCAATTACTCTTTGGAATTAGAATTATGAATAATCAAAATGGATTTCGCGCCTTTAAAAAGGAGCTGGTACCTCTCTTTAGTAAAGCAAAATTCTTGGGATATGCGTTCTGTACCGAACAAATCCTTCAAGCAAGATTGTCAAAATATCGAATAATAGAACGTCCAATTAAGGTGTATAACCGCGAATACGGTTCTTCAAAAATTATTTTAAGAAAGTTAACTCTCAATATTTTCGCGTGCCTTCTTATTTATTATCTAAAAAAAATTAAATTAAATCTATTAAAAAAAAGGAGAAGTATAAATTCTCTGCTTTTCTAAATATCAAAATGAATATTTAATAGATTTACCTAGCAAAAAAACGATAACCACTTATTCTAACAATAGAAAAGAAAAACTTTTTGATATTATTTTGCTTTTAAGATACTATGAAAAAAATTATTACATGTATCGGAATTAGACCCGATATTATTCGTCTTTCCCAAATTATCAAAAAATTGGACACTTACTTTAGCAATATAATTGTTGATAGCGGTCAACATTACGACTATAACCTAAATAAAATTTTTTACGATCAATTAGATGTCCGAGTTCCCGATTACAACCTAAATATAAAAAGTGGAACCCACGCGAGTCAAGTAGCTAAATTAATGATCGAATTTGAAAAGGTCTTAATTAAGGAAGTTCCCGAATTCGTAATAGTTTTAGGAGATAACAATAGTAGTTTAGGGTTTGCGTTAGCAACGTCAAAACTAAATATCCCATTAGTTCATATAGAAGCCGGGATGCGAAGCAAGAATTGGATAATGCCAGAAGAGAAAAATAGAGTTGTTATCGATCATTTGGCTGACATGAATATTTGTTACTTGCCCGAACACAGGGAGAATTTACTAAGAGAAGGTCTAAATCCACGTAGATGTTGGGTCGTTGGAAACCCTATAATTGAGGTAGTTCAAGC
Source organism: Promethearchaeia archaeon (assembly GCA_029856105.1). GTDB lineage: Archaea > Asgardarchaeota > Lokiarchaeia > Sigyniarchaeales > SOKP01 > SOKP01. Next base: position 2,002 of record JAHQWH010000188.1, read on the forward strand.
GGTAAAAACATCGTTTCAACAAGATTCGCCATTTTATTTAGTTACATGCCATCGAGCAGAAAATATTGAAATTAAAGAAAATTTAAATAAAGTTTTAACATTTCTTGGCAAGCTCTATCAAAGAAATAGCGTCGAAATCAAATTTATCCTAATGCCAAAAACTAAAATCATGATGGAAAAATACGGTTTTAAATTTCCTGAAGGTGTTAAACCTATTCCCCCTCAAGGATTTTTAGAGTTTTTAGGTATGGAAAAAGAAGCAAAACTAGTCTTAACTGATAGTGGAACTGTTGTAGAGGAATGCGCTATTTTTGGGACCTCTTGTCTCACAATAAGAGAAAGTACTGAAAGAATTGACTTAATTGCTCTTGGAGTAAACTCTTTAACAGGGATGAACATAGAACAGATGCTTGACGCTGCGGAGTTGGCTTTATCACACAAGATTGAGCCAGTTACCCATTATGGAAAGAACATCTCGGATAAAATTTGCAACATTCTAATAGGGAACTCGTTGAATTTCTCTAAAAATTTGGAAAGATAAGGTATTAATTTTCTCTAAAATTATTCCCTTTTCAAGTTCTCCATATATTCTTTTAAATTAGTAATTGCAGTTTTCATATCTGCCTTATCAGAAAAAGAATCAAGTAGTTTATATTTGGTTGCGAGCGTACGATCAACTTTTTGATCTGGTTTATTAATTTGATTGATCTTCAAATCCTTTTCAAAAATATCGTTAAAAA
>JAHQWH010000190.1 GCA_029856105.1 Promethearchaeia archaeon
CTTTACCTGAGCAACTGAAAGCTCAGGCGTGGATTTAGAAATAAAGACTGATAGTTGTTCTTTTAATAAAAAGCCCAACTAAATTTAATAAAATCATGTCAAAAGATATAGATTCTTTTTTCGAATTTCGTACAAAATTGATACCTATAAACAAAATACAAAATAACAGAATAAATTAAAAAGTTGACATAGCTTAATCTAACATAATTTTATCGAAAAACTAAAAAATGATCCCAAATAAAAAAATCGTATATCCTTCGGATGATATTCTTAATCCTCAATTAAGAAAGAATTATGATAATATTATTCTTTGGGTTCTTGCTAATAATAATTATTGTACATGGTCAAATTTAACTAAAATTATTCCTGATTCAACACTTTATGATCACCTAAATAATTTAAAAGAAAAAGGGTATATATCTCATCCTTTACGAGATTATTATGAAATAACACCAACCGGGAGAGAACAATTTGAAAAAATTAATAAGAGTTATTATTCAATTCAAAGGAAGGTAAAATTTCCACAAAGAGCTATATTAAAGAAGCGAAATTATGACCATTGGATTCTATGGATGCTTTATAATAATGATTATTGTATATGGTCAGATTTTAGAAGAGAACCCCTTAGAATTAATCAATCCTCATTATCAAAGAATTTAAAATTCTTAACCAATAATGAAAATATAATTAAGGAAAATAAAAAGTATCGTATAACTTCAAAAGGAAAGGACGAATTTATGAATATCCTCAAATCTTATAATTTAGATCGTCATTTTATTTTAAGAAAGGAAAGGGAACGAATTGAAAAAATTGGGAAAAATATCGCTAAGTTTTTCTATAATTATGGAATTGAAGATGATGATTTAAGTTATCGATTTCTTATGTATATTTTAAAAATTGACTATTCTAAGGTAAAAAATACCTTAATCAATGATGAAACCTTCTATAAAATTGTATTATTTCTCACTCTTAATCATCCTAGTCAATATCCTAATTATATTTCGCGTGATGAGTTTACCTCTAAATATAAAATTAAAAGAATGACTCTCGATTATTATATAGAAATAATAGTAGAGGAGGATTTATTCTTTTTAAAATTTTTTAAATTAGAAGTTTTAGAAGATCAAATCTATTATTTTTATGCAGGAGAAAAAATAGAAAATCTCTTAAAAATTATTGTAAAGGCTCATATCGAAAGAAATGCTTACTTAAACAAATTTTCTAAAAACAAATCTAAAGAAGAGAGCTCATTAAATTTTGATATAGTTCTTAATGAAATCATAAAAGAAGCATGCAAGTGGATATTTAACAGCAATTTAAATATCGCATTAAAAGAACTACTTCCCATATATATAAAAACCTTAGTTTATGATATTAAAAATAATAATAAATTAAAAGTTAAAAAAGATAAACTAGAAAGTCTTGCATTTGAAGGTATTATTGAAGTGATTCATAATTATTATAACAATTATTTACAAAAGTCGTTAAAGGCTGTTAATGAAGTTCCTTATTAAATCGATCTAAAGACAATAAAAATCTTAGAGGTTATCTAATTTTCTAAATTAGAGCTTTATACTAATCCAGAATTTAAAGAAAGATTCTTTAATGGCATTTCTATTTAAGTGGGAAATTTAACTTACTTTTGGTTAAGAAGATTTAAAATATCTTCGTAAGATCCTAAGAGCTTTTTAATTTTGGGGTTGTTTAATCCTTCTTCTATGTTACCTTCGAATACCCCCTTTCCATCGTTTAACACAAGCACTTTATCCGCCCAATGTTCTATAAAAAATAGGTTGTGCGTAGTAAACAAGATTGTCATCTTCTCTTCTTTTCTAAGGGTTTCTAAAATTTTTAGATGGTTATAGATCGATCTAAAATCGAGATTTGCGAACGGCTCGTCTAAAATTAACAATTTAGGCTTCATAACCAGCAATCCTGCCAATGCAGCTCGTTTCTTTTGGCCCCAAGATAAATCATAGGGAGAAAATTTTCTATATTCTGTTAAGTTAACTGCTTCGAGCGCCCATTCAACTCTCTCTTTCACTTCGTCTTCTTCAAGACCAAGATTTCTCGCTCCAAAACCTACATCTTCTTCAATTGTTGGCGCAAATAATTGGTCGTCAGGGTTTTGAAATAAAAAACCAATTCTTTGTCTAAGCTTCCACAATTGATTTTTATCTCTGGTTAAAATTTCGTCAAATACTTTAATGGTTCCAGATTTAGGTTTCAGCAAACCAACCAACAATCTTAGCAGCGTAGTTTTACCGGATCCATTGTTCCCTGTTAAAGCATAGATTGAATTTTCTTCTATGGTTAACGATAAATCGTGCATGGAAAAATTAGAATTATACTCAAAGTTCACATTTTTGACTTCTACGAGAGGAATAATTTGAAAACCTCCATATATATTTGTTCTAAATTAATAAAATAGATGAAATAAATTACGATGCTTAAAAATATAACCACGATTGATATATCTACAATCTTTATTTTTCTTGAAGCAAAAGTGATTTTGCCGGAAAAACCTCTCATTTTTAAACTCTCGTACAATTTTTCGCTTCTCTCCATGTTGTTTACCACATTCTTTCCCATTATAAATCCATGAGTTTTAAGCCTACGCCAATACGATGTGAAGTTTTTTCCCCTTAAATCTTGTGCTTCCAATATCTTTCTATTAGAT
>JAHQWH010000191.1 GCA_029856105.1 Promethearchaeia archaeon
ACTTTCGATTTTTTTAATATGAGCCGATTTTTTATAACCGTTAAATTTAATGACGAATAAATATTCATTTAAATTAATAAACATATTTAACGTGAGATAAAGAATGAATAAAGTTATTGGAATTCCAGCCGATGGACCAGAGCTATTAGATCCAATCTCCGAACACTTCGGACATTGCAACTACTTTGTAGGAGTAGAGATTGATCAAAGTGAAAACCTAAAAATTGCATTTTCTTTGCGAAATAACGGACATACGGGGTGCATGGAGCCAGTAAACGACATGAGAGATAGAGGAGTAACGCATATGATTGTTGGAGGAATAGGCGGACGACCGTTCGCAGGATTTACTCAATATGGAATTAAATTATATAAAGGAGTTACAGGGACTCTAAACGATAATGTTCAGCTACTTTTAGAAGGAAAATTACAACCACTTAACGAAGCTGCCTGCGCTGGTGGCGGACATTAAAAGGTTAAAAAAAAATTAAAAAAAGAATTTATTTATTTTTCTAATTCTTCTCTTATTTTAGCTACTACTGCTTTAAATGCTTTAGAGCTTTCTCGATCTGGATATTTTAAAACAAATGGCAATCCTTGGTCCCCTTGTTGACCTACTTCGACCTCAAAAGGAATTTTGCCTAGAAATTGAACGTTAAAATCCTTAGATGCTTTTTCTGCACCACCAGGAGGATAAAGATCGATGTATTCGTTACAATGAGGGCATTTAAATCCAGACATGTTCTCAATTATTCCAAGTACATGTCTTTCCATTGTTTTTGCCATTGCTATAGTCTTTCGAGCGTCCATAATTGCAACTTCTTGAGGGGTGGATACAACTACAACATTTTCATCAGGAATCAGCTGCAAAATGTCAAGAGTTTCGTCAGAAGTGCCAGGAGGTAAATCACAGATTAGGTAATCAAGTTCGCCCCAATGTGCATCGCCTAAAAATTGCCGTACAGCCCCCATTTTCATAGGACCTCTCCAGATCACTGGTGTATCGCTATCTTGAAGTAAGAACGCCATACTAACAACTTTAGTGTTTAAAGGACCGTCAACCGGGTAGAATTTCTTTGCGTCGGGGTCTACGCGAGGTCTAATTTCGGGACTAATGCCTAACATCTTATTCACATTCGGCCCTGTAATATCTACATCCAAAACCCCTACACGTAAACCTACGCTTGCCAAACTCATTGCTAAATTTACAGCTACGGTAGTTTTACCAACTCCTCCTTTCCCCGAAATAACAACGATTTTGTGTTTTATTTTAGACATATTGTTGCGAATGCTTACCATTCTCTCGTCCATGGCTTCTTGTTTTCCGTCGTTTACCATCTTCTTTAAATCTATATCGGGTGTTTCATCTTCTCCCATTTTTAAATATCAACTACTTTATTTGACTTTTTAAATTTAATTTTATTTGCTATTTATTATATTTTAAAGATACATTAATATCCTTTAATCTATCGCTAATATTTTGAAAATCCTTTAAATCATTAGATTATATTTCTATAGGTTTCATCCATGTTTTATTATAATTCAAAACAATTTAGTGAATGATTATTTTAAATTATAATATAATGAAGTCTTTTTATTTTTAAAAATTAAGTGTTTCTTTCCGAAACCTTCGCGAGGTTGTTGTCTTATAACTAGAATTTTTTTATAAGAGTCATTCGTTTCGGTTTGCTTATTTAATATTAATAATTTGCGAAATTGGCGAGTATCGCTGATATTGTAGCTACGCAACATCAAACTCCATTTCCATCTTCTATAGGTAGGGGATTGAGCAAGAAATAGATTATCTTATCATAGGGCGTATTTTACTGACTTTCAATATTATATCTATTATATCAATGTTATTTGATGGGTTTTTTAAAGTTATGACTTTTATTGGAGTTTACGCTAGTGTTTACGCCATACCTTTAACTTCGGCTTCGAAATATTTGAAAGGCGGATAATAATTAAAAATTAAACCTATTTTAATAAATTTAATTTACCTCAGACTCTAAACATTTATAAAAGAAAATTACCTTTTACAGTTTAAAGATGTCGAATAAAGAATATGTTCTTTTTCGAGGAAGAAAATACTTCGTAGAAGACGGAGAACTTAGCTTACATAGTGTGAATATCTCCGATGTGAACGAACTTAAGGGCCTTCAAAACCTCACATCTCTCTCGAGTTTGAACCTTCAATTCAATACCATTTCTCACATAGAAGGTTTAGAACCATTAATTAATCTTCGCTCGCTAATTTTAAGTAATAACAGAATAAGTGAAATTGATGGTTTGAAATCTTTAAAGAATTTGACAGATTTGCAATTAAATAATAACAATCTCTCTGAGATAAGGGGTTTAGAAAAGTTGACAAATTTGAATTCGTTGGATATATCTCGGAATGTTATTCGTGAAATTAAAGGACTCGACACTCTCGTTAACCTTGAATGGCTTTCTTTACTTAACAACCGAATTAGTGAAATTAATGGTTTAAAATCTTTAAAGAATATGACTCGCTTACGATTAAAAGATAACAATATCTCTGAGATAAAGGGGTTAGAAAAGTTGACAAATTTGAATTCGTTGGATATATCTCGGAACGTTATTCGTGAAATTAAAGGACTCGACACTCTCGTTAACCTTGAAAGCCTTTTTTTACTTGACAACCGAATTCGAAAGATAA
>JAHQWH010000189.1 GCA_029856105.1 Promethearchaeia archaeon
TAGGAAATTTCGGAGTCCTGAGAAGTTAATCCCTTGCGTGATCTATTTTTACTACAAAAGAAACAATATAGTTATTGATCAAGCAACCCTTCTTGATAATTCGAACCTATCAACCACTGAATTCAACACTTTTAGAAGGGGGATGGAAGATTTTTGGTCAAAATACCAAAACAGGGATCGTAAAAAATACATTCTTAATCGAATAGGAGGAGTTATTAACGAGAAAAAATTAAAAACAGACCTATACTTTCAATCAGAGAAGATATTAGATAAATTTTGGGACTTAATAAAAGACTCGAAAGACGACGTCATTGCTGGTTTAGTTATAGGAATCGCAAAAATACGCTCTAAACGCGAAGATATCGCCTTGGGGCCCATATGCGAGTTTCTACATATTAGTCAGGGAACGCTTCAAAAATCAATTCAAAGGAAATTGTTCGACCTCCACGGCATTAAAAACAAAAAAAAAGGGTTTAAAAACAAGGTTGAATTTTTAGAAGAAATTGGGCTGTTCAAGGGTATATGACGAATACGAGACGAATACCATCAATTATTGTTCTATAGTTCCAACGATATTTTTCCTTTTAAATAAAACGAAATTATAAAGTTACCAAATAAATAAAAAATTATAATAATAACGACTAATGTTCGAAGAAATCATATTTATGGTAGGTTTTGCGGTATTTTCAGTAGTAATGTCATACGTTCTTTTAGTGGTAGCACCTGAGCCGTTAAACAAATTTTTTCAAGTTTTAGCAGTTTTAGGTATTGTAATACACGAACTTTGCCACGTCTTAATGTGTCTATTGACTGACACTCCAATACGAACCATGAAAATACTAGAACGCTCTGATAACGAGTCAAAATTTGGTCTGAAGTATGGGGGGAGAATTGAATTAAAAGAGTTTGATAAATTAACCTTTTTACAAGCGTTACTAATCGGGTTTGCGCCCCTTTATCTTTCGTTCTGGCTCTTTTTCTTTTTATGGGAGCTATTAAAGAATCCCAGCTTGGAAGTATTAATTTTCTATCTGTATATTTTTATAATGGTGTCCTTGGTGTTAAGTGCGGCGCCTTCGTTCGCCGATTTATTTACCATTTTTGGGTCCTTCCAATTTGACTGGAGATATTCGCTCTATCAGATTTTTTTATTGTTAATATCAATTTGTACAGTTTGGTTTAGTGTCGCGTATTTTCAGTTTGAAGTTTTTCACGAAATTCTGACGTATTTATTAATAATATTAGGGTACTACGTATATAAATATGGATTTAAAGAATTAAGGGCACTTATTCAGCATTTTTTAGGCAAGAGAAGTTCAAATGGTTCTGAAAGAGCGAATATAAAAAAGTTAACTCGACGACGCTTAAAACCCGCGAAACTTAGAGAAAAAGAAGCCCAGTGGTAACGAAAAAGGTAAAAATCTAAAAAACAAGGGAAAGGTGAGATGTGAAATGGAAGAGTATTGGCAAACAAGAGTTAGAATTACTCAGATTCCGCTTGAAATTGAAAAGGAATTATTAGTGCATTTTGAACAGGAAAAGGATGTTTTGGTTAAAAAATCTTTTTTAGCGAATCCCTTTTTAGACCAGACAACGTATGGTTTAGAACTAGCGATAAATAACGATTTTTCTTGGACTTTTTTTTTTAGCGAAAAAAACGAAGAGGACGCTCTTGTCAAAGGATTTTCTTTCTTAAGTTATTTAAAATCTCAATACATTGGTTTAACTGGAATAGTGAACGTAATTCCTATCACTTCAAAAGAATTAAGCCAGAGGCCAATACTATACGAACTGGTTATACCTCGTAGACCTAAACCTTTTTCTATAATTAATAAAATCATTCAATTATTCAAAAGCTATAGGATTGGAGACTTGACCTTTTATATGTTTTGGGAGCGAAACGATTCTATCAGCATACAACCGCCATATTACGACGGTTTAATAAGGGAATACTATAAACTTAAAATATTAATAAGTTATAGTCCTTTCCGAGTAAAGGATGACAGTAAATTTATTTTTAACCAGCTTTTTAAAGGGATCCAAGAATTTCTAACCTTTGGTATTCGAGATATTGAAGGAATAAAAGCCCATTTTAAATTAATCCCAGAGGTATTTTGGCGTAACATCTTAAAATCGGATGTAATGATATATAATTGGGACAATAAAATAACGGGTCGATTTTTTAGTACATACTGGGAAAGTCCCGAAATTCTTGAATGGCAACGATGCGCATTTGTGTACCCTGCTATGGTAGATTTCTCTTTTCCAGAAACTTGTACGATTCCCAAGGCTAACGTTTTAAAATCAATGAATTTAGAATATAGAGATGTGTCTAAAGACGACAAGAACTCCATTTGGATCGGGCGGATAATAAGTAATGGTATTCTCGAGAACAACCCTGCTACAATTCCAATTAGTCATTTTGGTAAGTCTGTTATTATTGGTGGCCAAATGGGGACTGGGAAAACTCGTTTACTTACATTAATTTCTCACGAATTTTACAAGAAGGCGCCTCATATAGGGATCTTATATTTAAACATGGGAAAACCGAATCAGCAACATCTATATAAACACGATTCGTTTATTAAATACGGAAGTTCGGATTTGCAAATACCTTATTTTGTTGAAGGAGAGTTCATCGATAAATCAATTCAAGAAACAGCAACCTACCTTGCAGCATCTCTTGGTTTAAGAGAGCCAGTTGATAAAATTCTTAAAAATGTTATGAAGGCGTTCATAAAAGTTAACGGTTCGTTGCCTATTTCTCTTAGAACTTTGTTTAAGGGTTTAAGAAAATGGTATAAGAAACATCCTTACGATAATAAATTTCAAACAAGAATCTTAACCGCGATAGAAAATCGAGTTTTATCTCTCGTATCAGACCCAGTTTTAAATAAGTGTACGCAATTAACTCCAGATTCAACAATTCCTCAATGGTTTCTGGATTGGAGGAGTGGAAAAAAGGTTTTTTTAGATTTATCCATGTGCGACGCGTACGTTAAATTATTGCTGGCGAGTTCGATATTTCAAATGATTCGAGCACTAACACCTGGATACGAAACAAATGGACTTCAACATTTAATCGTTATTGACGAAGCTCAAGCAATACTAGAAAAGTCAAAAGAGCGATTTACAAATTCTGATTTCTACATAGCGAAAGAGCAATTAGAAATGATTTTCAATAATTTATTGAGAGAATTCCGAAGTAAGGGACTAGGTTTTATTATTGTGAGCGTGACTCCTTCAGATTTGTTTGTTTCAACGACTAAGCTTCCAAGTATTAAAATTCTTTTTCGCATGGGGGAAGAATGCATAAGACGGTTTACTCACATGTTAGACGACCATAAATACTTAATGCTGTTAAAAGCTCGGCAAGCTTTAGTCTTAAATGGAAATAACGCAGACCGATTTTCGATTCAGACGATTACTGTTAAAACCAGAAAGATTAAATTACCTATAATTAAAGCTAATTAGTCGGCGATACAATTGGATGAATTCGAAGACGACGAGGGTGAAGACAATTTTGATCCAAGCGATACCGAAGATGATATTGAGGACGATTTTGACCCAAACGATACCGAAGAAGATATTGAGGACGATTTTGATCCAAACGATACCGAAGAAGATATTGACGACGACTTTGACCCTAACGATACCGAAGAAGATGTTGACGACGAATTTGACCCTAACGATACCGAAGAGGAAATTGACGATGATTTTGATCCAAACGATACCGAAAAGGAAATCGAGGACGATTTTGACCCAAACGATACTGAAGAGGATAAATTCAATGATAAATTTAACCCTAGCGAGGAAACCCAATATCACAACGAAAATATTGGTTCTCAATCAACTTCTACAGTTTTAACTAATAAGATAGAAGAAATTGAAGGTAATGTGGGACAACAGGAACAAGAAGAAGAAATCGAGATCCGCTCAGAAGAATATCAAAACGATACGGAGCCGATTGTAAATAGCGACGAGATTGAATTCATAAAGGATATTGAAGAATTAGCTGAACAAGCCAGAAAAATAAATGCTGAAGACGAGAATATCGAACCACAAACTGAAAAAGAAAATGCGGCGTATTATGCTGAGCAATATTATGAAGCCCTAAAGGAAAAAGAGGTAGTAAGCGTTAGTAAAGAGGGGCAAGAAACAGAAGAACTTAGACAAGAAGTAACAGAGGAATTAAATAGTGACCAAGAAAGTGGTCATAATAGCGATAATCTCGAAGAAGAAGAAGATATTATTGAAGCGTCTAAAATTACTAGTACAGAAGAATTTGAATATTTATGGGAAATTCGCGATAAATTAGAGCAAGAAGGAAAGATCTCTGAAGAGATAGAAGAGGTAATGCACGAAGCGGAAAAGATGTACGAAACGCTTAAAGACGCAGAAAAATTATATGAAGAGCAACAACAAGAGAAATTAAAGCTAGTTGATCACGAAGACGAAGCGAGCGAAGAGGACCTAAAAGAAGATTTGGATAGAGAAGACCTATTAGAGCAAACTGTTGAATTAGAAGAGAAATTGGTTCAACAAGGGGTATCGCAAAAAGAGATAGATATTAAAGTCGAGGAATCCATAGAAACGACCAAGTTTGAAGAAAAATTAGAGAATATAATTGAAGAGCAAGAACGGGAGAAATTAAAGCTAGTCGATCACGAAGACGAAGCGAGCGAAGAGGACCTAAAAGAAGAGCTGGATAGAATAGATCTAGTAGAGCAGGCTGTAGAATTAGAAGAGAAATTAGTTCAACAAGGGGAATCCCAAGAAGAGATAGATGCGAGGGTGGAAGAATCCATAGAGGAATCCATAGAAACGACCAAGTTTGAAGAAAAATTAGAAAAAATAATTGAAGAGCAAGAACGGGAGAAATTAAAGCTAGTTGATCACGAAGACGAAGCGAGCGAAGAGGACCTAAAAGAAAATTTGGATAGAATAGACTTAATAGAGCAAGCTGTTGAATTAGAAGAGAAATTAGTTCAACAAGGAGAATTGCAAGAAGAAATAGATGTGAGAGTAGAGGAATCCATAGAAACGACTAAATTTGAAGAGAAATTAGAAAAAATAATTGAAGAGCAAGAACGGGAGAAATTAATGCTAGTCGATCACGAAGACGAAGCGAGCGAAGAGGATCTAAAAGAAGATTTAGATAGAATAGATCTAGTAGAGCAGGCTGTAGAATTAGAAGAGAATTTAGTTCAACAAGGGGAATCCCAAGAAGACATAGATATTAGAGTAGAAGAATCCATAGAGGAAGCCTTAGAAGAAAAGGAAGTAGAAACTTACGGAAGTGTTGAGAATAAAGAAAATTTAGAAGTTTTAAAACCAGAACTAGATGCCGAAAGCGAATCCGAATATAAGAAAGATTTAATTGAGGAAAGTACAAAGCTAGTAAGTGAAGAATCTGACGAAGAGGAAAACGAACGTCTTCAAGAGTTATATCGCCAAGAAACGGGCAGGAGACCTATATATTCTAGAAAAATAACAAAAGGTTATAGCCAATGGTTAGAGCAACAACGAGAATTAGGCTCGGAAAAGATTAAATATTCTAAAAGTGAAAGCGAAAAAAAAAAAGAAATTGAAGAAGAGGGTTGGAAAACAACCCTTATACAATGGATAAAAGAGGCTTCTGAGGAAGAATGCAACGCTGAGCTTAAATCCGAGTTAAAAAAAGCCCTCGAGAGTTATAACGAGTTCGAGGATTTGACTCGAAAGTTTTTGGAATTATATAAAAAGTCTCAAAAAGAAAAACTTACTGAAATAGAAAAGAATAGATTAAAATTCTTAACAGAAAGACTACAGGAGCTAGGTCCTATCCAATTAGAATTAGTAGCAAATATTCGGGCTTTTAAAGATTATTTTTATAATCATTTTTGGGAACTTATGAACAGGTTTTTTGTTAATCGAGTGCGTAGCAAATTTTTTAAGCACATCTCGCAGACAATATTAAAATTAAAGGAGTTAAGGAAAGAACAAAAAAACGAGAAAATTAAATATCTAGTTAATAAAAATAGTATAAAAAAATCACAGAGAGGAATTGATTACAATAACGAAGATTTCAGAAAGGAATTGAAAAAGAAATTTAAAATCGTTGTAAGAAATATTTTGAATAGATATGATCTAAAACCTTTAGATGAAAAAACACTCATTAATTGTGCATTTAATCTTTTTGATTATGCTGTTACCAATAAAAATTTAAAATCTAATGATTTGGGGCGAAATAAAGGAATTCGTTATCTTTCAATTATTCTAATATATTATGCTTTAATAGGTCTTGATTGCTACACCTTAGGGAATAGAATTTTAACAGGGAAATTAGTAGCACAATCAGTTGAGGATTATTCAGAACTGGGATTTAAAACAAGAGAAACTATGGAGGGTCATATTACAGCAGGTAAGCTTTATAAATTTCTACCTAGAGAAATTCAAGCTAAAACTGATAATTTACCTTACTTTAAAAAATTAATATTTGATGATAATTATAGAAATATGTTAATTCAGTATTTAGAAATTGCCATACCTGAATTATTAAATTCTTATTCAATTTTAGAATTAAAATCAGAAAATATTAAAAAAACCGCTTTAAAAATATTTGATTATGCAATTAATAATGGTATGACGCAGGATAAACTATTTCCGTCTTATAATTCTAATAAAATGGCGTTAATTTTAATATTTTATGGTCTCTTAGATTTAGGGATAAAAAGCTTAGGATTTACTTCAATTAGCCAATCGAATATCGGAAAAGCTTTAAAAAATATATATAACAAACTTAATTTTCCAGATGCAGATTCTATAATATATTTATCTCCCAAAGTAATCTATAATTTTCTCCCAGAGAAGTTAAAGACTTCACTTAATTCGCTTCCTTCTCCAAAATTAATAATATTTACTGATAGTTATAAAGAAGCCTTGAAAAATTTTCTAATTATTATTTCAAAAGATGTCATTATAAAATATTCCTTTTCTGGTATTACAAAAAATGAATTAGTAAATAGATCCTTAAAAATATTCGGTCAAGCGTTGGATAATGGATTATTACCTGATAACTTAAATAAAAACAGATCCCCGAATAAATTAGCAATAATCTTATTATACTTTGCTCTAATTTATTACAAAATATATAATTTGAGAAAAAGAACAATCTGCATTAATGCCGTGATCGATTCCTTAAATGATATTAGTAAATTAGGATTTAACAGTAAAAAATCTATGAATACAATTTATTTTGGCGATTTGCTTCCTTTTTTACCAAAATTTTACGAAACACGAGTAAATGGATTAGGAGATGCGCATAAAATTTCCATAAAATATGACAATTCTTTCAAAAAGGATTTGGAAAAGTATATTAGATTTATTTCATCAAAAATTATGAAACAGATTTTAATTAATAGTATTTCGAGTGAAATTATTACTAAAAAAGCTTTACAAATTTATGAATATGCCCTTAAAAATGGCTTAAACCCAGATAAATTAGGAGATAGGAGGTTTGCTAGATATATTTCAGTTTGCTTAGTTTATTTTTCGCTTGTATCTCTTGATATAAAAAGCTTGGGTAACAGAGCAATATCTGTTAGAGATATCTCTAATATTATTGGTGATGATTATGAGAAGTTAGGATTTGGTTCTATAGAAGCAATGAAATTTGGATATGGTTTTCTTAAGAAATTCATTCATAAGGACATTTCAGATATAGTGGAAAATCTACCATCTACTATAGGAATCATTTTTAATAGAGAATATTTTATTAATTTAGAGAAAAATATTAATATTATCGGGACTAAAGTTATCGAATATTATAATTTAGAGTTTGATCTTAAAAAAATAACATCTAAAGCAATTCATATTTTTCAGGATTCCATTCACAATGGCTTAGAACCATCAGATATGGGAGATAATAAAAATACATCCTTTATGAGCATAATTTTAATATATTATGCGTTGATTTCTTTTAATATTACAAGATTACAATCTGGCTCTATTACCGTATCTAAGATTATAGATTCATTAGTCGATCATTATGATAGAATAGGTTTTTCGTCTTTATGGTTTTCTGATAGAGTTATTTCAGGAAGGCTTTATAATTTTCTTCCACAAAATACTAAAGAAATTGTTGATCTTTTACCTGAACGAGATCGACCAGCAGGTAAATACGAATCCATTTGTAAGCAAGCTTTCAATGAAGTTTTCTCAGATATTTTTAATATGAAAATAAGATTTACACCCCATTTATCTTTATATAAGTTAGTGGAAAATCATAGGATCAAATATATAAATGAATATATACAACGAGGACATTCAGATGGTGCAGTTAAAATTTTTTTACAAAAAAAAAGCATAATTAATGCTTTCCGACATAAGTTAAGGACAGACATCGATATACCGAGAGATATTGACGAGCTTTTATATGTTATAAATGATTTCAATTCTTTTCAAATTCAGAAGATTGTTGATAGAATAAAAGATAATTTAGTGGAATCTGATTCGAAAGTAATAAAATTTCAATTCCCTATTGGTTATATCAAGATTTTGATTGAAAATAATAAAATTTTTCTTCTTGAGCGTGAAGTTAATATCCCCTTTAATTATCATAGCGAAAATTTCATATGGATAACATTCGAATATAATGGTATTCAGCATTATATTTTTCCGAATTATTTTAATAAAAATATTAATGAATTAGATTCGTTTTTAAAGGGTGTAATTAATGATCTTCTTAAAATCTATCTTCTCTACCATAATGGAATTATTATTTTTGAATTTCCATATTGGATCTGCCCGAAAATGAACAGACCGAATAGAATTAAAGATTTTATAAAAAATGAAGTGAATTCTTTTTTTAATTTTTAATACTAATTATATTAAATAAATCGACATTATTTTATGATATATTATAAAAAATATAGTGTGTATTATGTTTGTTGCTGCATTAGATTTAGGAACAACTGGTTGTAGAACATTTATTTTTGATTTAGCTGGAACTATAATCGCAAGCGATTATCAAGAATGGGAGAGTTTCTACCCTACGCCTTCCTATGTGGAACAGGATGCTAATGTGTGGTGGAAATCAATTAAAAGTACGATTGAGCGAGCAATAAAGAAGAGCGGGGTAGATAAAAGCGAGATTGTAAGTTGCTCAATTACCAACCAAATTTCAGAAAATTAATTTCTGGAAGGTCAAAGAGAAACAATCGTACCTGTTGATAAGGAAGGAACTCCATTACATAACGCATTAGTTTGGCAAGATAGACGGACAACTGAACAGGTAGACTTTATAAAAAATAAAATAGGAATAGATAAAATTTATAGTACTACGGGTTTAACAATAGATCCGTATTTTTCAGCTACAAAGATTCTTTGGTTTAAAGACGAAAAGCCAGACATCTATCAGAAAACACATAAATTCTTGCTAGTTTCAGATTTTATAATCTATAAACTAACAGGAAAATATGTTAGTGATTTTAGTAATTTAAGTAGAACGATGTTATTTGATATAAATAAACTCAAATATTCAGAAGATATTGCCTCTGAGTTAGAAATAGATTTGGATAAAATGCCAGATGCTATTGAAAGCGGAGTTGATATAGGAGAGATCGCTACAGAAGAGACTTTATTCGATAAAAAAACCTTGGTTGTTACAGGAGCAGGAGACCAACAAGCAGCAGCCCTAGGAGTGGGCGTCGTCTCTCCTGGGAGGATAAAATTAACGACTGGAACTGGAAGCTTTATTTTAGCTTATTTGGAAAAACCCAATTTCGACCCACAAAAGCGAGTATTGTGTAGTTGTCACGCAATCCCGGGGGCTTGGATCCAAGAAGCGAGTATTTTTACAAGTGGAGCTTTTCTAAGGTGGTTTAGGGACCAACTCGGAAGAGATGAATGCATAAAGGCTGAAGAACAAAATCAAGATCCTTACGTAATTCTAACGGAAGAAGCTGAAAAGTCTCCTATTGGGGCTAATGGACTATTAGCAATCCCCCATTTAGTTGGTGCTGGAGCACCATATTGGAATCCATATGCGAGAGGAATAATATATGGTTTATCTTTAGGTCATAAAAGGAGAGATATCGTTAGAGCGATTCTTGAAGGAGTAGCATTTGAAGTTAAAAAGAACATTGAAGTTTTTGGAGAGTTAGGGATTGAAACAAAAGAATTAAGGCTAACTGGAGGAGGGTCTCGCTCAGATTTTTGGAATCAAATTTATTCCGATGTATTAGGTTTAACATGCGTCAGAAATCTTATTGAAGAGGCTACATCGTTGGGAGCAGCAATACTAGCGGCTACGGGAGCAGGTTTGTTTTCAGATATCGCTAAAGCTGCCGAAAATGTGTGTAAAGTAGAAAATAAATGGAATCCTGATTTAAACCGACATGAGTTTTATCAAGATATTTACCAATTATCGAATGATTTATACAAGTATTTAAATGAGAAAAATTTTTACAAAACTTACATCAATACGCTTCAAAATAAAAAATTAGTTTAAATCTTACACTTTTTAAATGTCTTCTCCAAAATCAAACAACAATAAACAATTTTAAATATTTAGTTTGTTATAAATTTTTTATATAAAATAGAATAGTGAAAAAAATGGAAGAATCAAATATTGATTATAGAGGCAATTTTACTTCAAAACAAAGGGCAGTAGGAGAATTATTTTATATTTTTATTGTTATTGCGTGCTTAATTACAGTTACAGGAGGCATATGGTCAATATTTGACTTTGTAATGCCAACTGGAAAATTTGAAACTTTTTTAAACCTTAATTTAGGATACCAAATCGCAATAATCGCTGGATTTTTAGCAGGATTGTTCTTTCTTTTAATATTTTTCTTTGGGTTATTCAAGAAAGGAAGAAAATGGGTTTTACTGTTTATTTTTAATTTAAATGAAGTTGAAGAAAAGTATAAAAATCGTTTGGATGTTAAAATCGCAGCTGGAGGTTTGTTATTAAGTTTAATGGCAATTATTATTGGAATTATAATCGCTGTAATTCAAGAGATATTTGGAAGTTCTAGTAGTACTTCGCCCTTTTCGGGATTGTTGGCATCTTTTACATCAGGTAACTGGATATTATTCACAGGAGTTTCAGTATTTGCAGTTTTAGCCATCGCAATGTTTTTAATCTATTTTTGGAAGAATGGTTATTATCTCATATTAAAAATAATGGGCGTTTTAGAAAAATAATATACCCCAAACTTTTTTTACTACTTATTTTTTATTTTAAATATTTACTTCAATCAAATCAGTAAATTCTCTCTCTTATCTTATTTTTATTAATTAAGCGTCATATCTAAAATCAATGCCCTTTAAGGTTGGTATTGTTTTTAATTTTCTTCAATTACCTGATGTTTCTAAGTACCCATTCGTAATTAACAAACGAAGTGACGATATAATTGTTAAAAAGGGATTGTTTGTATCCACTAGAACAATTGAGGGTTATTTAATCGGCATAATTGAGAAAATTGTTTTAATAAACGAATATTTCTCGGATGCCTTAACAATTAAATCCTATAACAGCAAAAATAATCCCAATATTCTCAAAGGGCTATTTCCTAGTGACGATTTTGAATATGCTATAGCTATCGTTAAGAATTTAGGGATTATAGAGTTTAAAGAGGATAGCGAAAAAGAAATTAGATTAATAACAAGGATGACATATCCTGCGAGTCCCGGCAAAGAAGTTTATTTGGTAGAAGAAGACATTCTAAATAATTTTATAGGCTTCGATAAAGTGTATGGTTTAAATTTAGGAAAATTAAGGGTATCAAATATCGATGCTTATATAAACATGAATCGATTATTGAATAAACACCTTGCCATTCTTTCGATATCGGGAGGTGGTAAAAGTTATCTTACTTCTATTATTATTGAAGAATTATTAACAAGAAATAAAACTTTTGGAACGCCCGCAATTATTATGATTGATGTCCATGGAGAATACAAATATCTAAGTGCAACCTCTACTATAAAAAATAAAGTTAAAGTTATAGACACTTCATATTTTCAAATTTCAGTACCTAGATTGAGTGCTTATTCTTTTAAAAAATACCAAGAGCAAATATCTAACGTACAAATAAGAGAATTATCTAAGTACATTAAAATGTTAAGAAAAAATAAAGATTTAAAGAATAATTATAATCTAAATAACATTATAGATGTAATTGAAAAAGAATCTGATGGTAATAAAAGTACAAAACAAGCTTTAGTCGGATGGCTTTCTGATTTAGAACGTTTAACCCTTTTTGGTTCGCAAGAAAACCCAATTTTAAAGAAAGTCATAAATCAAGGAGAAATTACTATTTTTAATCTTCAAAACGAAATTTCGATTCGTAAAAAACAAATTATGGTTGATTATATTTGTAGTCGTTTGTTTTATCTAAGAAGAATGAATGAAATTCCCCCTTTTTTACTAATTATTGAAGAGGCTCACCAATTTGCTCCTGAAGCAGCTCATTCTAAGGCACTATCTAAACATATAATTGAAACCGTCGCCAGGGAGGGAAGGAAATTCATGGCGTGTTTATGTTTAATAAGCCAGAGACCCAAAAAGTTAAGCACAACTGCTCTATCTCAAATTAACTCAAAGTTAATTCTAAATATTAAGAACCCATACGATTTAAAGCATTTAATGGATAGTTCAGAGGCTATCACTAAAGAATACGCTGATATGATTTCAAGTTTAGGAGTAGGTGAAATGTTATTGATGGGGAATGCTGTAAATTATCCTATATTTTTAAAAATAAGGGAGAGAAAATTAACATCTCAAATTGAAAATATATCTTTAGCTCAAGTGTGTTTAAATTGGAAAAAATTCCAATCAGTTTAGGTCTTCCAGAATTTCTTCTCTAATTTTTTGAGATTGTTTATTAAGCACAATCATCTTTTTGGTTTTTGAGACTCGGAAGACGTTAATAATAGTTCGGCTTTCTAATTTCATTAATAATTCTTCTAACATCAATGGGTTAATGTAAGGGAATTCCTTTTTAAGTAGTTCTTCCAATCGTTTATTTAACACTTCTCCTTTATTTTTAACTAGGATATCGATTAAAGAATTTACTACAGGCTTTTGATTCCAACGTTGTGTTTCGATTATTGATCACCTTTTAATTAATTTTAGATAAAAATAAGTCTAATGCAATTAAAATGATTTTTCTCAAATTAACTTTATGAATATTACGAAACCATTCGATCTTCTTTGGATTGTTCAATTATTCTACTTTTAAATTTTTCTACAAAATTTTCATACGATTTAATTACTTCGGGTAATATACTAGGGTTAATTAATTCTGTTGCCTGCTTAAAATGCTCTTTCGTAATTTTTCTTGCTCTTATATTTTCTCTAAGGGCAATCATACCCGCCTCGCGACATAATGTCTCAATATCCGCACCAGAGAAACCATTTAATGTCTTATTTAAGACATCCAAATCTATATTATTCGCAAGTGGCATATCTTTAGTAAATAATTTTAATATTTCAACTCTTCCTATTTCATCAGGCGGGGGTACCAATAACATCCTATCAATTCTTCCAGGTCGGATTAAAGCGGGGTCTAAAATATCAGGGCGATTGGTAGCAGCAATCACCACTATATCTTTCTTAACTTCTAAACCATCTAATTCAGTTAAAAATTGTGAAAGAACTTTTTCGGATACTCCTGAATCTGTAGTATGTCTACCTCTACTTGGAGCTATTGAATCAAATTCATCAAAAAAGATAATACATGGTGCTGCCATTTTTGCTTTTCGGAAAACTTCGCGAATTGCTTTTTCGCTTTCTCCAACGTATTTAGATAGCAATTCAGGTCCTTTAATAGAGATAAAATTAGCTTTACTTTCGTGTGCAACTGCCCTTGCCAAAAGTGTTTTTCCACACCCGGGTGGTCCATATAATAAGACCCCTCTAGGGGGTTTTATTCCCATACGCTCAAAAATTTTTGGATGCGATAAAGGCCAATCTACAGCCTCTATTAGTTTCTGTTTTAATTCCTCTAATCCACCTATCTGCTCCCAAGAGACATTTGGTATTTCAACGAATACTTCTCTTATTCCAGATGGCATTACTTCCTTTAAAGCCTCCTCAAAATCAGCTTTAGTTATCTTCATTTGTTCAAGTAATTCAGGATCTATCATTTCAGAATCTAAATCAATCTTTGGTAAATACCTCCTAAGAGCTGCCATCGCAGCTTCTCTACACACTGCCATAATATCTGCACCAACGAATCCATGAGTAACATTAGCATATTCTTTTAAAGATATTTTTTCGAGAGGCATATTTCTCGTATGAATTTGAAAAACTTCTCTTCTTCCTTTTTCATTTGGAACTTTTATCTCAATTTCGCGATCAAATCTACCTGGACGCCTTAACGCGGGATCTAAACTATTAGGTCTATTTGTTGCTCCAATAACGATAACTCTTCCTCTACTATGTAACCCATCCATTAAGGCTAATAATTGAGCAACAACCCTTCGCTCTACTTCGCCAGTTACAGTTTCTCTTTTTGGGGCAATTGCATCGATCTCATCTATAAATATTATTGATGGGCTTTTTTCTTCAGCGTCGATAAATATTTTTCGTAGTTTTTTCTCAGATTCGCCATAAAATTTGCTCATAATTTCTGGACCGTTTATTGAAATAAAATAAGCTTCACTTTCATTAGCTACAGCTCTCGCTAACAGAGTTTTTCCGCAACCAGGAGGTCCCCTTAGTAAAATTCCTTTGGGGGGATCAATACCTAGACGTTTAAATAAAGAGGGGTGTCTTAGTGGAAGTTCAACCATTTCTCTAACCCTTTGTATCTCGCGATCTAATCCACCAACATCCTCATAGGTAACATAATCAGCTCCCCTTTCTTCGTCTTCAGTAATACGTTCGCTAATATGTAGAGCTGTTTCGGGTTTGATTATACAAACTCCACTTGGTCTTATGCTTATAACTTTAAACGTAATCTCTCGACTTATTCCTATTGAGATAAATATAAAATCATCAATCGTAACTGGATAATTATTAAGTTTTCGTTTAACGAAAGTTTCGAATCTGGGATTAGATTTTATTTTTACGCTTATTGGTGCTAAAACAATATTTTGAGCGGGGTGAGCGTTAACTTTCTGAATTTGGATTGTTTCATCTATACTTG
This sequence comes from Promethearchaeia archaeon, assembly GCA_029856105.1. Classification (GTDB taxonomy): domain Archaea; phylum Asgardarchaeota; class Lokiarchaeia; order Sigyniarchaeales; family SOKP01; genus SOKP01. Next base: position 15,144 of record JAHQWH010000189.1, read on the forward strand.
CTCCCGTATTATTTTTTAATCTAGAATCGATGCGAATAATGCCTAATCCACTATCTTGGGGATAACTCGGCCAAGCAATTCCCGCACTTTCTTTCTTTCCAGAAAGAGCGATGACATCGCCAGTTTGAATGTTTAACTTTTCCATAGTTTCTTGATCAATTCTAGCAATATTACGGCCAATATCCCTTTTTTTAGCTTCTTGCACCCGTAGTGCAACTATTTGTGAATCTTTACTATTTGGTCCCTTTTTATCGTTCTCTTTAGTTGACATTTTTGATCGAATAAACAAAATTTAATTTTCAATATATATAAAGTAATAATTTTGTAAAAATTTTTCCTTTTTTTCTAATATTAAGTTTTAATTTTATTTGAAGAAGTTGTCCAAGGACACTTGTTTTTTAGAAGAGGCTTGCTTTTTCAACCGTTCAATTGCGTTTTCAACCCTGATTTTTGAAAAATTGTGTTCCTCTATCAGTAATTCTTTAACTTTATCGTAATTAATTTTTCCCCACATTATCTTTGGATATTTTTTTTTTACATCTGGATATAAAAAGATATCTTTTATTTGATCAATCATTTCTTTTTCTAGTTGAATTTCTATGTTACCAATTTTTACATTGTTTTTTAAAATATTTTCTAAGGAACCAAATTTCTTGATTAGGTCATAAGCCTTATGTTGGCCAATTCCCTTAATTCCAGGGAAAAAATCAGTTCCTATTAAAATCCCCATCTCTATCAATTGTTCTCGAGTAATATTTAAATTTTCAAGAAATTTAGATAATGAAATGTATTCTATATCTAAAGTGACTGTAGTATCTCTAACCTTTTTACTTCTGCTTATTGCGAAATTTCTAATTAACCTTTTTCCTCCAAATAATAATGTGTCATAATCCTGGGATGCACAAGCCCAAGCATCACCAGCTTCAACTAGAAAGGCAGATTGAGCCTCACCTTCAGAGCTCGCCTCTACAATTGGAATCCCCAGATTTTTTAATAATTTTTTACTATCTTCAATCATATTCGTATCTAATTTGGATGTCATCTGAGCGAATTTTTTCGCACCTCTAAAATCTTCCTTCTCTTGAGCTTTTATCATTTTTTCCTTAGCATCTTCTTTAATTCTCCTTCGTTCTCTTATTGTTTCTAATTTTAATTCAGAAGGAGTCCCATCAAACACATAAATTGGTTTGATGTTATACTCTAAAAAATTTATTGTTCGATAAAATAATCCGGATAGATGAGAAGTCACATTACCATTATAATCTTTTAAAGGAGTGCCATCTCTTTGCCTAATAATTGCTAAAAATTGATAGATCGTGTTAAATGCATCAATGGCAATCTGTTTATTTAATAGGTTATCAAATGTAATTGTCCTTCTTACATCTTTCACTAATTCGTTTATTTTAGTACCCATGTTTTATCTTTTTTATTTTTATCTAATATTAATTTATATTTTTTCCTATTTATTTTGCATTATATTTTTTCCTTTATTAGTGGTCTTCTTTTTAGTTTAGAACCACACATTTCACAAATTTTATTAAAATCTTTAGGTTTGAAAATTGTTTTGCAATGGGGGCAATATATCTCAAAAAATATCTTTTCTTTTATACCCTCCTTAAACATAGGCATAAATTTTATCTTTAATTCGCTACATAAATTCTCCATGGAATAATCGTTTGTGTAGAGAACAATCTCTTGGTTATATGTGTCCATCAATTCTAAAGCTAATGCAATCAAATTCACATCAGCATCAGATAACGCATTTATATCGCCCGTTAGTTTAGATTTTTCGTCTACTTTGTTAATGTAATTTTCATTAGCTTCTTTTATAATTAATTTTCCAAGTTCAACTGCCACTTCTATTCTATGTATAATATTTCTATTCTTATCTTTATATCTTTTAACTTGAATCTCATCGATAATTTCTGGAGTAGTGAAAATTGTCTCCTTAAAAAAATTGAAATCGATACCTTTTAAAAAAATATTAGTATCAAAAACTAGAATTGAACCCTTCTTCAGGGCTATCATCTCTCGGAGGTTTTAATCCCACAATAATTTTTTTCCTTAACCGTCTAATATAATTATCGCTTATACTTCTTGAAAGACGGATAAATTTTGTATGAGAATTTGCTTTACGGATTTTGACAACTGTATTTGGTTGGATATTTTTAAAAGTTCTCTGACCATCAATTATAATTTTTGCACTTAGTCTTGGTCTTAGAAGTTGAATTTCAACTTCGCTATCAATAGGAAGTACTATTGGTTTCAATCCTGATCTCGCAAAACTATTTAATGGCGTTATTTGCATTATATCCATTGTGGGTTTTACAATAGACCCTCCCGCACTTAGATTATACCCCGTAGAGCCTACTGAAGTTGAAATAATAATACCATCTAAATAACTTCGATTTAGAAAACAACCATCTATTTTAACTGATATTAATAATACTTTAGAGCTTTTTGATGAAACTATTAGAACTTCGTTCAATGCATTATTTAATTTAATTTCTTCAGAAGCTTTAATTACATATGGAGCTAATTTTGAGCATTTTTCAACTATATATTCGCCTTTTAATACGCGATTTATGTCATTAAAAACATTTCTTTCATTAGTTTCGTCTAAAAAGCCGATAGACCCAATATTTACTCCCAAAATGGGTGGAGCGTTGCGTTGTGATAGGGCACTTGCCACCCTAAGAATAGTTCCGTCTCCACCAATGGATATGAGAAATTTTGTATTCTCTGCTGTCATCTCTTTAAGATCCATACCATTGTGAGGTAAGATTTTAGGTGCGATTCTGGTTTCCAATTGAACAATTTCGCCTTTTTTCACTAAATAATCAAAAAGTCTCTTAGTTAAATTTATCGCTCTCTCTGAATCCATTCTACAAGCTAATGAAACTGCTATTTTTTCCATCGAACTCAGACTTCTTTTGTATTTTTTTTTACTTTTATTGATATTTTACAAAATTTAATAAATTTTAATAAAATAAAATTCTAATTCTGCTCAAAAAAGTTTATAATAACGTTCTAATTAATAATTACTCTACTTATCAAAGTTTTTCCGGCAAGTTGCCAATATTCTACTTGTGCCATCGACATTTTTCCGGGATCGGCTTGTAAATCCTTTATCTTTGCTTTTAAATCTTCCTCTGCCGGCCAAGCAACATCCACTGATTCATAGGATTCGAGATCCATGATATTAATTGATGTTTCTTCAATAAAGTTAATCTGTGCTGCACCTTTGATTATCTCGGGAATGTCAACAACGTGACCTGATGGTATGGTGAGAGATCTCTTATTATTATCAAACATTCCGACACACACTACCCGAACTTTGGCGTGTCCGTGTTTTCCAGACTTACTTCTTTCAGTAGCTTTTATAATGCACGGTTCTTCATCAACCATAATATACTGACCAGTTTTAAGCTTTTGAACTTCTGTTCTTCTTATGCTCATAAATTATTTTCTCCTTTTTTTTCCAACATTAGGTTTATATGAAATATTTTTTATTTTCACATATCTTTTTTTATATAATAATATCCTTATTTAAAAAAAAATATTAGTTTTTGTTAATATTAATTATTAAAACATAAAAGTAAAAATAGATTTGTTATGGCGTTTAAGAAACTAGGAAAGGATCTAGAGGACCTAATGCGAAAATTACGAGGTTTACCTAAGATCGATAAAGACGCAATCAACATGATAGTACAATCATTACAGCGAAGTCTATTAGAGGCGGATGTGCAAGTGGAGTTAGTTTTTCAGATGACTGAAAATATTAAAAAAGAGGCAAAGAATACTGAACTTAAAAGAGCAAGAAGAAAAGATTTCATAATTAAACTTGTTCATGACGAATTGGTTAAAACCATTGGAGGGAAATCTGCTCCCATTAGAATAAAACCAGGAAAAAGTAACGTGATTTTACTTGTCGGAATTCAAGGATCAGGTAAAACAACTACTGTTGGTAAGTTAGCGCGCTTTTATAAAAATAAAGGGTATAAAGTAGCTACTGTCACAACGGACACATGGCGTCCAGGGGCTTATGAACAGCTTGTTCAACTAACAGAACAAATAGGAGTTAAATGCTATGGAAATCCTAATGAAAAAAATGCAATTAAACTTGCCGTAAGAGAAACAAAAAAAGCCATAAATGATGGACACGACATAATTATCGTGGATACCGCTGGTCGCCATAAGGAAGAGAAAGAATTAATGAAAGAGATGGAAAAAATTGAGAACAATTTAAAGCCTAACGAAGTAATCTTGGTAATTGACGGAAGTATAGGTCAACAAGCTTATTCGCAAGCAGAAGAATTCGCAAAAACCACAAATATTGGTAGTATAATCGTAACTAAATTAGATGGAACCGCTAAAGGTGGAGGTGCTCTTTCTGCTTGCGCTGCGACTAATCAATCCATAAGATTTATTGGGGTTGGTGAAAAAATTGATGATTTTGAAGAATTCAATTCAAGTACTTTTGTAGGCACTTTATTAGGTATACCAGATATAGAAGGCTTAGTGAAAAAAGTTGAGGAAGCTGAAATTGATGTAGACCCAGATATGGTTAAAAGAATGATGAAGGGTAAGTTCACTCTAGATGACCTTTACCTACAATTAAAAAGCATAAAAAAGGTAGGTAAGATGAAAAATATTTTATCTATGATTGGAGGAGGAAATATTCCTGACGCTTTAACTGATGACGCGGAGAAGAATTTAGAAAAATGGCGCGTGGTTTTAGATTCTATGACTTCGGAAGAAAAGTTCGACCCAAAAATTATTAAAAAAACCAGAAAAAGAAGAATTGCTCTTGGAAGCGGTACAGATTATGCTACAATAAATCGAATGCTCGACCAATATAACCAAATGAAAAAGTTCTTCAAGAAAGCCTTACAAATGCAAAAGAAAGGTAAAGGAATGCCGGGTATGCCGGGAATGGGAAAGCAAGGAGCACAATTTATGAATAAATTAGGAAAAGATTTTAAATTTTAAATTAAATTAGAATTTGATAAATTTGGTTAATTTTCTAATACTAATTGAGAAATTCCCTAAATTTTCTAAAAGCATTATAGATGAAGGAAAAACGCCTATTTATGTGTATAATTTATGTTCTATAATACGGGAATCATTTTGTTTATCTTATTCAATCAGAAAAAGCAATAACTTATATCTATATTTTGAATCAATTCAACTTCTAATGAAGTATGATGGTAAAAAGTTGAGATTTCTAGGTTCTGATGAGAGATCTCAAGCATTACTTTTAAAAAGAGCATTAGAGAAAATAAATGGGAGTGAAAAAGTAAAAACTCAAGAATGGGAAAAATCTACTCCGGGTATTTTTGTTAAGAGATTACCAATTTCTGGTTCTATTTTGGAAAATATTGATAATATACTTCATAACAAAATTGTATTTATTACCGAATTTGAAAACAAGAATCTTTATCCTGATGTCATCAATTTAGATGATTTAGACGGATTGAGCGAATATTGTTATATTTTTCCTTATTCTCAGAATTTACAGATTTCATTGAGATTTTTACAATTAATTAAAGAAAACTACAATTTAAAATACATTAATCTTTCAAACATTAAAGGGATTGAAAATAAAATCTTATATATTAATTTTCGAATTGACCAAAGTAAGGATATTAATAAGGAAATAGAAAAATGATTTTAAAAAATGCGCTCATATATATTGATGGTTCGCTTCGGAAGGGAGCTTTATTAATTAATAATGGAACGATTAAATCAGTTGTAAATGAAAAATCGAAGGAAGACTTAAAGAAAATTCGAAGTCATAACGATGATGGAATAGAGATAGATTGCGGAAAGAGAATGGTTTTACCGGGTATAATCGATATTCACTCTCATTTAAGAGATATGGGGCAGAGCGAAAAAGAGACTTTTTTAACAGGAACAGCAGCAGCAGCTTTTTCTGGAATAACAACAGTATTTAATATGCCGAATACGATACCTCCTGCTATAAATACTTATCAAGTTAAAAAATGGATGGAAAAAGCACAAAATAACATTTATGTGAATGTGGGGTTTATTGGGGGTGTTCCAAGAGAATTTAATTTAGATGAAATTATTTCGATTATTGATTTAGGCGTTATTGGATTTAAAATTTATCCGATAGGTTCATTAAATGAGATCGATTGGATTAATTACTTAAATATTCAAAAGATTCTTAATATTTCATCTAAATTGCAAATTCCTATATTTATACATCCAGATTGGCCTCTTTCTTCTGAAGAAATAGATGAAATTTACGAGAATTACACGCTGGAAAAATTTCCAACCTTAGAATTGCATAATAAACTTTACCCCGTTTCTATGGAAGCTAAATACGTGAATTTTGTTCTTGAAAATTATTATAAGATTATAGTAGATCTAGATTTAAGCCCGAAAGATTATCCAACCGTCCATTTCTGTCATATAAGTTGCAAGAATAGTTATTCTTTAATACAAAAAGCTTTAGATATGAATAATAACTTAAAAATATCCTTCGAAATAACACCACATCATTTATTTTTAACTAATAAAATAAAAATGAGCAATCCAAATTATGGTAAAGTCTTACCTCCTTTAAGAGAAGAAGAACATTCCTTATATTTATTTAAAGAACTTAAAGAAGGGCATATAAAACTTATAGGTACAGATCACGCACCGCACACATTGGAAGAAAAAGGACGAGGATATCTTGATGCACCTTCAGGATTTCCCGGATTTGAAACATATCCGTTAACGCTATTAGACAAAGTTTGTAAAGATGAACTCTCTCTTGAAAAATTTGTAAAAATTACTTCAGAAAACCCGGCAAAGATCTTTAACTTAAAGAATAAAGGATTTGTCAAAGAGGGATACGATGCCGATTTAATTATTGTTGATAAAATTCCAGAATACCCTATTAAATCAAAAAAATTCAAAACAAAAGCTAAATTTTCCCCATTCGAAGATTACAAAACCGCTGTTCAGATTTGGAAAGTTATTCTAAGAGGTAATGAGGTTAATACCGAAAAATCTGAACCAAATGGTAAAATCATTAGAATGTAAAATATAAATGTGTGAAGAATATAATTATATAATAATAATTCTGTCTTGAGTAGAAATTATGACCGATGAGAACTCTTTTACTTTAGAAGATGGTATATCATTAATAAGATTTGCTCGAGACAATATTGAATTTTTCCTTAAAAACGATCGAAGGATACCCATTCCAGATGACATTAAAAATAAATTTTCAGAGAAATATGGAGCATTTGTCACTTTAAATACAGTAAATGAGCCAAACAACCATTTACGAGGCTGTATAGGTTATATTGAACCAACTTTTCCATTATATGATGTAATTCATAGAGTTTCAATTAGTTCAGCAATTGAGGATCCGCGTTTTCCATCTGTTTCACTCGAGGAAATGAACGATATTGTTATTGAGCTTTCTATATTAACACCTCCTAAATTGATCAAAGTAAATCATCCAAAAGATTATTTTGATAAAATTGTTATCGGGAGAGATGGACTTATAGCTGAAAAAGGTATGAGAAGGGGATTACTTCTTCCTCAAGTACCAATTGACCATGGGAGAGAATGGGATGTAGAAACATTCTTAGGTCATACTTGCGCTAAAGCATGGCTCTCAAATGACGCTTGGAAAGATAATAAAACAAAAATTTTTTCATTTCAAGCTATTCTGTTTGAAGAAAAAGAACCAAGGGGAGAAATTATTAGGAAATATCTCACTCCACACTAAAATTTACTTAAAGATAGTGAGCATTGTGGAAAATAATGAAAATAAGATAATAACAATTGACATTTCATCTAATTCTGTAAAGATTGGGTTAGTTTCAGAACAATTAAAATTAGAAATTACCGATTCTCAAAATATTAATGTAATCAATGAAGATCTCGATGGTTTTGCTAAAAGATTTGATATGGATGACTTATGGAACAAAGTAAATAACGGAATAAATCGTATTTTGAAAAATTACAAATCAGTCGTTAATATTATTGGAATCTCTTCTTGTACTCAAAGAATAGCTACGGTTTTTTTGGATAATTCAGGTGATGTAATCTATGGGGGGCCTAATATAGATATACGGGGGATAGATTCTGCGTATATGATAGATGATGAATTTTCAGAAAGAGATTTGTTTGAAATAACTGGTCATAGTCCTCCTTTATTATTTTGTCTAGCACGCTTATTATGGTTCAAAGAAGAAGAGGAAGAAACATATGAAAAAATAAATAAAGTATTAATGTTAGATGATTGGTTGGTTTATCGTCTTACTGGAAACTATGTTTCTGATTTATCATCAGCTGCTGAATCTCAGATATTAGATATAAAGAAGAGAGAATGGAGTTCGGAAATAATTCAAACTTTTGATTTTGATCCAGATTTCTTTCCTGAAATCGTGGAATCTGGGACGATCGTTGGCGAATTAAAACCTGAATTAGCAAAAAGTTTCAACCTTAGCCAAAATAATATTCCTGTTATAAAAACAGGTGGTGATACGCAAGCGACATTATTAGGCATGGGTATTATTGAAGATGGAGATATTGGAATTAGTTTAGGCACAACCGCCCCAGTTCATCTCGTCGTAAATAAACCTATTTTTGATCCCAATAATAATTATTGGACATCGTGCCACTCAATAAAGGGTAAATGGTTAGTTGAAGGCCACGCAGGTAACACTGGTGCCGCGTATAATTGGTTTAAAGAATGCTTTTTATCAAGTTTAACTAATAATTCAGATTATTCGATAGAGCAATATTTAAAGAACTCAACGCCAGGGGCTTTTTCTACTTTTGCATTCTTAGGACCCGAAAAAATGAATATTAAAAACCAAACTTCTATTAAAAGAGGTGTATTTGTTTTTCAACCGCCTACAATGATCTCTGAAGAACTTCCTAAAATAGAAGATTTTGCTAGAAGCGTTTTAGAAAATATAGCGTTTGGTATATTCGAAAATTATCAAGCAATAAAGGGGTTTACTGATTTAAGTACAAGAACTTATTGTGCTGGTGGCATGGCCAAATCAGAAGGATTTTGTAAAATATTAGCTAGTGTTTTAAACACCGAAATATCAGTTCCATATACTAAAGACTCAGCTTTTATTGGAGTAGCGATGAATACATTAAAAGGTTTAAATTACTACTCGGATTATAGATCTATGATAAAAAACCTCTTGACTTATGAAAAAAATTTCAGCAATCCTACTAACTCAGATAATTACAAAAATATATATCTCGAATGGAAGAATTTAAAAAATAAAATCGACGATCTGTAATTTAATTATTATATTTTTATAAACGAAAGTTAATTAATTAATTCAAGAAAAGTTTTCTTAATTTTGAGGTGTAAGAAATTGTCAAAGTTTGATAGCATAGAATCTTGTTTAAAGGAAATTGAAAATCGCTATATAAATACTGAAAAAGTGCGGAAGAAGTTAGCTAATTATGATGAACCCATACAAATAAGGTTTTTAGACACAAATAGGAGCGTCTTACTTTTAGTAAATAAGGATCAAGGCATTGAAGTAAAGGATAATGTTAGCGATGAAAATGCTCCTGTTAAAATTGATTTTGTTACGGAAAATACAATGCTGGAGTTATTCAATAAAGAGCTTGGCGCAGTTAAAGCATATTCTTCGGGAAAGATAAAGGTTATGGAAGGAAAAATTAAAAATTTAATGAAACTTAAAAGTTTAATGTTTTAAAAAAATTATTCATTTTTTTATGGATTTTAAATTCTTATTACATATTATTATTTAGTTTATATAATATTATTGAGTTGAGAAGTTATGAGAGCATTTATTACTGCAAGTATATCTGATGATGTTTTAAAAGAATTAAAAAAGAAAATGGATGTCACTTATGAGAGTTGGAGAGATACAGGAAATATTTATTTTGATGTCAAAGAAATGGTTGAAAAATTAAAAGGTTATGATATTTTTATAACGGCCGCAGACGATTTAAAAAAAGCTGAATTATTTGAACAGACTAGCTTAAAATTGATTGTGTCTTGCCGGGGGGACCCATTTAACATCGATTTAGATGCTGCTACTAAAAATAACATTCCTGTGATTTATACTCCTCTTAGGAATGTCGTTGCTGTTGCTGAATTGACAGTTGGACTAATCGTTTCAATGGCAAGAAAATTGATAAAGCTAGATCGATTTTTACACAGTGATGAATTTGAAGTTATCGATTTCGAAGATTGGATAAAATACTATAATAGATTTATGGGAAATGAGTTATTAAACAAGAATATTGGTATTATTGGTTTTGGTCAGATCGGTAGACAAGTTGCTGATCGTTTAAAACCATTTGGAGTAAAATTTCTTATTTATGATCCATTTGTTTCTAACGAAATTATTGAAAATTATGGTAGTAAAATAGATATAGATTCGTTAATGAAAGAATCCGACTTTATAACCATTCACGCTGTTGCAACTGATGAAAATGATAATCTTATTAACGAAGAACGAATAACAATGATGAAAAGTACGGCATATTTAATTAATTTAGCTAAAGGAAGTCTTGTAGATTATGAAAAGTTATACGATGCTCTAAAAAGCAATAATATTGCGGGAGCTGCTTTAGATGTCTTTCCTTTAGAGCCTATCGATGAAGATAATGAATTTTTAGAATTAGAAAATGTTATAGTAATGCCTCATATTGGAGGAAATACCGTTGAAGTAATTAATAGACAATCAAATATGTTACTGAAAGATATAACAATTTGGTTAGATAAAGGTATTCCTTCACATATCTTGAATCCCGAAGTTTTCGAAGGATTTAAAGAAAAAAATAAGTTTTTAGACCAGCCAATCAATAAACTAAAGAAAGAAATTGTTAGGACTTGTAAGAGATTATTAAATGATGGGCATGTGATAGGATCAGCGGGAAATGTGAGTATTAGAGTTAAAAGTGGAGACGATGAATATGTTTTAATCACCCCTAGTAACGTAAATTATGAAGAAATGGAACCAGATGATATTTTAATAATTAATCTTGAGGGAAAAGTAGTAGAAGGAGAAAGAAACCCTTCAGTAGAAAAACACCTACATTTAGGCATTTACAAAGAACGTGAAGATGTTAACGCAATAATTCACTCACATGGTATTTACTCAACTATACTTAGTACGCTCAAGTTATCGTTACCTCCCGCAATGGAAGAACTTGTTCCCTATTTAGGAGGTGAGGTTGTGTGTGCCGAATATGGAGAAGCAGGTAGTGAAGAATTAGCAGATAATGTAAAGAAAAGTTTAGAAGAACGAAACGCAGTAATACTCGCAAATCACGGAAGTTTATGTTGTGGAAGTCATTTGGAAGGAGCTTATACTGTTTTACAATACTTAGAAAGAGGATCTAAAATCTATTATCTTGCTAAACTAATTAAGGAGCCATACCTTTTACCCGAAGATGTAATTGATTATGAAATGGATATCTTTGATATTTTCAAAGATTCGAAAAAAATTTAGTTGCCTAAAATCCGTCATTAAATTCGTCTTTATGTATTTTTTAGTAATTTTATTATAAAAAAAATTTATTAACTTTATTAATCTGAAACTCATAATTAAAAATATATCATTTGATGTTACTTTGAAAGAAAAATTGTAAAATTACAGGGACAGAGGGAAGTGAGAAATTCAATATGACTAAAAACATTAAATCAGTATAATTAAAAAATTTACAATTTCAAATAATTTTTCGAAATGAGGATATCAGTATGACTAAAATCCGTGGTGTTATTGTTCCATCACTCACATTTTTTAATGAAGATTTAGAGGTTAATACTGAGCTTCATTCATTACTAACTCGTCATCTACTCGTGAATGGAGCGGATTCAATTTATTTATTTGGGACTAAAGGTGCTGGGTTTTATTTCTCAGATAAATTAGAAGAAAAAATTAAATTGATAAATTTAACATTAGAAGTCACTGGTAAAAAAACTCCGTTAATTGTAGGAATATTTGGAAATAATAAGGATCGAATAATCGACCAATTAGAGGAGTTAGGAAAAAAATTTGGTAAACTTAATTTTATAATAGCCCCACCTTATTTAGAAAAAATTGAAGACATTAATTCCTATTTCGAATACATTTTAGGAACCGTTAACATCGATAACCATATTTACATCCACAATAATCGTGAGAAATTTGCTGGAAATGAAATTAACCCTTCTATTGTTAAGGAATTGATTGTTTATGATAATTTTTCTGGATTTATTGACTCTTGTGATAACATAAATTATTGCAAATCATATATAAAACTAATAAATGAAAACTTTTCATTATTGTGTGAGAACGAGGAAACTTTTCAGAAATTCCTTCAACTAGTTCCTTTAGATCTAAGAAAATATGTTGGAATTGTTCCTTGTGTTAGCAATTTAGTTAATTTAAGTTCAAAGTTATATTTTTGTGCAATTGAGGAAAAGATTTTAGAGTTACACCAACTTCAAGAACAAATAAATGATATTAGAAATAAATTGTACGATATTAAAGCTCAAGATGGAAAAGAACAAAGAGGTTTGAAATACGCGTTTTTATATTTATATAAAAATTTTTCACCAAATTTAATAGAAGATTTAAATATTTTAAGTCCAAATTTAAAAGGGAACCTCGATGAAATCACAAAAGAAAGAATAGAAGCATATGTGAACTATTTGATAAACCAAAAGCATATTTATCAATTATATTCCTTAGGGAAAGATAATATATATCAATTAGATGATATGATAAACATATTTTCTAATGTAGAAGTCCTCCTTTCTCAAGGTAACATAAAGAAGGTTATTGGTCCTTTCGATGCTGATATAAACACTATATACAGAGTAAATTTTGAAAAGAGTCAGTTAATCTTCAAATTCCGGACTTTAAAATCTTTTCAATATGAAAACATTGTAAAAGAAAAACTTCTATTTCCTTTCCTAGACGGGTCGTTAAATTCCAATTCCTTTGATCTTAGAGAAAAAATAAAGAAAATCGTTTCGATCAGGAAAGGAGAATACCAATTTAGTAGCGATAAACCCCCTATTGTACCAGTAGCAAATTTAGTTTATTTTGATGAAACTAAAGAAGTTATTCCATATATTTTTACTATACAAGAATATGTCCACGGCAAGTCTTTAAAAGATTTGTTTAATCAATATAGTAAAGAGGATTTAAGCTTTTCCAAGTCTAAATTCTTAACTTTATTTAATAATTTAGGAGAACTTTTAGGAAAATTGCATACAATATCTTTTGATTCATTCCAAGAGCATATTTATAATATAGGTAAAATGTCAAAAATTAATTGGTTAGAACTTATTATTTCAGAATTTGAAATAGAGAGCCAAGAAGCAAGTAGAAAAAAACTTGATTATTATAATGAAATAAAGACATTTTTAAAGGATAACATATCTTTATTAGAAGAAGAGAACGAACCAGTTGTACTTCATAACGATTTTCAATGGACAAATCTAATAGTAAAAGATTCCCCTAATAAAATCCAGATAAATGGGATTATAGATTTTGATAATTGGCGAGTTGGTGTTAGGGCACAAGACTTTGTAAAAATGGAATATTATACGTTAAAACCTATAAATAATAGTGGTATTAGAGAATCTTTTTATAAAGGTTATAAGAAAAAATTTATTATTGGGCAAGATTTTTTCAAAAAACTCGATATTTACTCATTATTATGGTTTTTAAAGAATTATAATTCATCATATGGTAATTTAGCCAATTTAAAAGGTTCTAACTCAATATATGAAAGATATAAATTAATTAATTCGTATGCTAAAGAAATAGAAAGAATTATTAATTCCTAAACTTATTCATAGAGAACACATGCCAGTAAAGTAAATTTCCAAGGTGCTTTATCACTACCGTAAACCAGAGATTTAACTTCCTCAGAAGGTTCGATTCCGGAATAATCACTAAATACTTTCCAGGCAATTTTACCAATAGCGTCATGATCTTCCAGAATTGTTTCAAAATTTTGTTTAATTCCCGCCCAATATATTTTTCTTGAATCTATAATTTCCTTTAGTTTTGGTAACTCAACTAAACCTTCTAGTACGAGGTTTTCAGAAACAAATGAGAAAAATTCACTAAATTTTTTTGAAACTTCATCTGGAGCACCTAAATTTCTATCGTATAAAAACACAAGACCAATCGATTTCATTTTTTTAAATTCACCAATTCATCGAGTTAATTATCTTTATTATAAGTTTAGATTATATTCCATAAAAGATTAAACATATTCGCATTATAATTATAAATTATGGAAGAATTAATAAATAGATATAATGAAAGTTATTCGATTGAGTAGCTATTAGAAAATTGCTCACCAAAAAGCATCTTGGAATTTTTTAATCGTTCCTTCTAAGCTATCTTCAATTTCTTTTTCAAAATTCATAAAAACGCTTACATCATTATCCCAATTAAGCAGAATGTCCTCTGAGTATAGGTCGAAAAATTTGCTAGCAATAAATAACAATTCTTGCATAACTTTTTTTTCTTTTACTTTTTTCGCAGAATTTGCTATAAATAGTATTTCATTTTTTTTTAACAGAGTATATCGTTTATCTTGTAATTCAAAATTAGATAACCCTTTATTAACAAGTTCTTCAGCAAATGAATTTAATGCGGCCATTAACCCACCAAAAAGTTGGTCGTCCATATTTTCGTCAAATCTGCGATGATAAAGAACGATTCCAGATTCGGTTAGAACCCAAATATCTTGTAATACTTTAATGGGTAATCATCACATCCAAATTCAAATGTTAGTCTTTTTATAATATAATAAGAAAAAAAAGGTTTAAATTTAATCTATTTTTCGCTTTTTGGTCTAATGTATCCAAAGTAAGCGCCTAAAATGGCAAAAATAACAAAAATCCAGGCTAAAAAGTAGAATAACGAAAATCCCGGTCCTCCTGCTAAAATAAGTATTCGATCAATTAAAAAGCTTAATGGTACAAGAATAAAGAATATAGCCATTATTGCTAAAGATAAAAAGGCTGTTTTAAAAACCTTGTTATCTGTCCCTTTATAAGATTTAAAGGATTCAATGAAAAAGGGTATGTAAATTAATGCCATAAATATGAAAATAAATAGAAAAGCGTAAACATCGTATAGCGTATTTCCTCTCTGATATACAAATAAAGCAAATCCTGCGGTAAAAATCGCATAAAGTGTTATGATAATTCTCAAAACCTTATTGTATCCTTTTCCGAAAACTTTTACTTTGAAAATGTACGAGAGATAGATACCAATAGACAAGAAAACAAAACTCATTCTAAAATCAATTATTCTAAGTAGAATCCACGACAAAGGTGTACCAGGATCTGGAAGGATGGAGTTATATACATAATCGATTCCAGAATATAGTATAAAAACCTTCGATAACCAAGAAAATACAATTGCAATTATGTAGCTTAGGAAAATTAAGAAGAGATACAAAGTTAACTGGTGTTTCTTTTCGTAATATTTCATTAGGATTAAGACTAGAAAAATCAATGCTATTAAAATAATGAAAGTCTCAAAAACCATCCCAACGAATTGTATGTCAGTCATATAAATTATTAAAAAGTAGAAGTATTTATATTTTAAGATTCTAAGAAATAAATCTGATTGATGAATATGATAATAAAATCAAGCAAAATCATAAAAAGTAGTTAAAAAATTCGAATTAAACGGTTAAATAAGTAATTAATGTAGTTTGTATTGCACTTGGAGCTTTTTCTAGATTTGACAATTTAATGCCAACGAGTCTAACTTTCTTGTTCATTATTGAAAATTGATTTAATAAATCAACAACTACTCTCATTACTTTATTCTTATCTTGAATATGATGAGCAAAAGATTTTGAGCGAGTGTACGTTAAAAATCCTTCAAGTCTTATTTTTAAAGTTACCGTTCGATAAAATATCTTATTTTTAATTACTTTTTTATGAATTTTATTATTTAATTCTTTAAGTTTAGTCAAAATTACTTTGAAATCATCCGTATCCTCATAAAAAGTTCGTTCCTTACTAATAGATTTTCTATCACCGCTAAATTCTTTCACTTCTCTATCATCAAAACCATTAGCAACTTTCCACACCCATTCACCATTTTTACCAAACAACTGAATCATTTTATGGAGTGGAATATTAATAATATCACCAATCGTATTAATGCCTTTTTTATTGTAATACAATTTAGTTTGTTTTCCAATTCCGGGAATACGAGTAATATCCAAATCTTTTAGAAAAAGCTTTATATTTTGAGGTTCAATTACGGTAATTCCGTTAGGTTTATTACAATCAGAGGCTATTTTTGCTATAGATTTAGTCGAAGCACATCCAATCGAGATTGTAATACCTACTTTTTTTTGAACTTCGTCTTTTAATTTTTCAGCTAAATCTCTAACTTCTATATAATTTATACACTTATCTGATATGTCTAGATATGCCTCGTCAATACTTACTTGTTGAAATATATCTGAATAGGAATTAACAACCTCCATTACTTCTTTTGAGGCTTTATGGTATTTCTCAAAATTGGGATGAAGATAGATTCCATGAGGACATCTTTTATAAGCTTGGGATATGGGCATTGCTGAATGGAGTCCGAATTTTCGGGCTTCATAGTTACAAGTACTGACTACACCTCTTCCTTTTCCCTCTTTTGGGTCTGCTCCTATTACTATAGGTTTTCCTATATATATTGGGTTATCTCGTTCCTCAACAGCAGCAAAAAAACAATCTAAGTCGCAATGTAAGATAAAATGGCTCATTTTTAATCGTTTTTAATAAATTGCATTAATTTAAACATTGTAAGTATATCCAAATAAAATAAAAAAAGTTAGACTATGTTGAATTATTAATTTAAAATTGCAAAATCACATAATTCATCTCTAATGAATGTCTAATTCTATGAAATACATTTTTAATCAATCTTTAATTTAAAATCATATGGAAACGGATAAGTTAGAACAACTTCGAAAAACGGTTGTAAGAGGTGCTCAAGAGATATATAATAAAGGGTTAGTTGAGGATGGAGAAGGTAATGTTAGTGTAAGAATTAATAAAAATGAAATACTAGTTACGCCCACTTCAACAAAATATAACTTACTAAGTCCTGAGCTGATTGTCCATATGGATTTAGATGGAAATGTATTAGGTTCAGGTAAAATTCCATCCACGGAAGTTAAAATGCATCTTGCTGTTTATAAGGATAGACCTAAAGTTAAATGTGTTATCCACACTCATTCTCCTTATATTACTATGCTTTCAGTTCTAAGAAGAGGCATTCCAATTATAATGGAACAACAATTAATTTTCCTTGGTGGAGAAATTAGATGTACTGAAATTACCGAAGCCCACACAGAAGAAATGGGACTAAGTGCGTTGAAAGCGCTAAGTAGAAATAACGGAGCGATACTCGCAAATCATGGGGCTATCATATGCGGAAAATCTGTTGATCATGCAGTTCGGTTTGCTATAATATTAGAAAAGTTGGCAAAAGTGTATTGGGGTGCACTACAAATTGGAGATCCATTATCTATCCCTAAGGAAAACCTTGAAGAACACGAGAAGATGTTTAACGGATTATTTGCTTGTTATCCACGAAAAATGAGGAGTAAAAACCCAAATAGTTGATTTTTATGGAATTAGGTATCAGTTCTTTAGGAGATATTATCGACTTTGGACTTAGTAACAAGTGGAAGAATGTTGATGATTTTTTGTTTAAATCCACAGAAGCATGTCTTAATTTTGCCGAAGAACAAGACATTGCTGTGGTAGAAATAGTTATAGATCCACAAAATATATTTATAAACGAGATAAAACAAAAATTCGTTGACTTGATGAGTTCTTATTCTATGAAAAAGCAAGTCCATGGTCCTTTTATCGATGTAAATTTATGTTCACACAATAATTCGATTTCTCAAGCTTCAGTAGAAGCCTATATTGAAACATCTAAACTTTGTGAAGAAGTAAATGTTAATATGATGACAATACATCCCGGTTTAGCGAACTTTATGATAGAATCAATTAGAGAATATAACAAAATTCAGTTAACCAAGGCGATTGAGACTTTATTAGATTTCACAAAAAACCTTAATTTAACGATTTGCTTAGAAAATATGCCCAAAAATACTAATATCATGTTAGATGAAAATAATATTTACGAAATATTAAGGAAAATTAATAGAACTGATCTTTTTCTTACCTACGATACGAGTCATTTTTATACTAACAACGGAAATGTAGAGGATTTATGGGAAACATCCCATAACATTATCAAGAATGTACACTTAGTTGATAATTTCACTAAAGAAACCGATACACACCCGCCTCTAGGCAGTGGAAAGGTCAAATTTAAAGAAATCTTAGAAATTATCAACAGTTACAACTATAAAGGAGCTCTAATTATAGAACTATCCTCTAATAAGAAATTACAAGAGAGTATCGATTATATTAACCGGTTTTTGTAAACAAATGCGAATATTCCATGATACGAAACTATTATTTTTAGAACAGCATTAATTTTTTTTACATTCTATTCTGCGTAATTTTTAAGGCCCATACTCTATCAATAATCTACAATCTAAATTCGCAATATAGTCTTGGAGAAAATTCTTAAATATTTATTAATAATTAAAATACTTAGTTTACTTTTTTAAAGACAAAATTGTCGTGTTTGATTATGAAATTTTCTGCGTTTGGAGAAAGATTTTTATTTTTAGCACATCGTATAGACAAACACAATAAGGGATATGTAGATTTTTATATTGGTCCAAAAAAAATACACGAAATCGTTGACAATGAGGTTATAACTTCACCAAACAAACTATTAACCGATTGCAAAGCTCTACAAAAAGATTTGTCTAAACAAGGTTACGATAAAAAACGCGAGCGATACATAGAGAAATTACTCAGAGCAATGGAGTCTTCCATCGAAATTCTAAACGGTAGCGAGATTTCTATTAAGGAACAATTTTTAAGGCAGTATGATGTAGTCTTACAACCAGTTAAAGAATCTGAATTAGATAACTTAAAAGAAGAGTTTAACGCAGCATATGGTGGTCCTGGGAGCTTAGAAAAACGAATGAACAATTTAAGAGTACGACGAACTGTTCCGGAGGGTAAAGTATTTGAACTATTTAAAAAGGCTCTCAACATCACGAGAGAGCGAACTAAAGATTTATTTGTCGATCTCTTACCTGAAAATGAGCATGTAAATTTAGAGTTAGTAAAAAATAACAATAAAAATAAAGCAAAATGGTCTTATTACAATTGGTACTTGGGTAATTTTAGCTCCCGAATAGAGGTTAACCCGAATTATAACATGTATTGGACTGCATTTTTGTCTGCTGCCGCTCACGAAGGGTACCCTGGCCATCATACAGAATTTACTGTTAAAGAACAGAGGTTATATCGCGAGTTAAATCAATTTGAACACTCAATTCTGCTACTAAATTCGCCCAAGTTAATAATTAGCGAAGGTATAGCGAATACAGCAGTTAATGTGCTTTTTTCTTATCGAAACCAAGCAGAAATTAGTTTACGAGAATTTTGTCTAAATTCTTCAAAGGAAGATCCTCTTGATATTTTAATGAAACAAAATAAAGTGAAAGTAAAAACTCATCTTTTTTTGTATAATCTTGCATATTACGCGCTTATTGACGGGTGGAGCGAGGAGAGATTAATTCGGTACGCAACCAGTTTTGAAATCTTTAGTCAAGAAAACATTAAAAATCAATTAAAATTAATATTTAATCCAGTATATTCAACTACTGTTTTCTCGTATAATCTAGGAACAAATCTCATAATAGATAAATACGGAGACCTTCTGAAAGTTAAGGACTTTCAAAACCTATTAGTAACCGCAATCTTTCCCTCAGATCTGGTGTAAGGCTACAATAATTGCATATATTGATTTTAATATAATATTTTATGCTAAATCATAGATTTATGTTTAAGATTTTCTCAATTCCTTTTAATAATTTATCTTCTGAAAACTTGCATTATCTTCTTAAAGAATTTTTAATGAAAATATTAATTTAGAATAGATTTATTCTACATTGAAATAAATGTTTATTTAATAATCCTCAAATACGATTTGAGAGTTCGATAATTAATGTTATTCGCTTTTTATTTTTTAGGGGTTTAAATAAATATTATCAATTAATTAATTAGTTTTGAAGAAACTAAGTATAAACATTTATATTCGGTTTCAAATTTTAAAGAAGAAGATATT
Organism: Promethearchaeia archaeon; assembly: GCA_029856105.1. Classification (GTDB taxonomy): domain Archaea; phylum Asgardarchaeota; class Lokiarchaeia; order Sigyniarchaeales; family SOKP01; genus SOKP01. The sequence continues at coordinate 35,378 of JAHQWH010000189.1, forward strand.
AATTTCATTTCATTTAACAAATAGAGTGAAGAAAATGCCTGGTCAACCATATATCATACCATAAATGGATGTTTTATATAAAAACATCATATATTTTCCTTTCTTTTTTATACTTATTGTCGGTATTCCGATAATCATCCACCGCTGAGATCGGGGAAAGTTGCCTTTAAAGGGATTTTAGAAACTATAAGGTATTATCAATATAAAGGGGTTTAACCCAAAAATTTCTCTAAAATTAATTTGTTTAATAGAAATTTTATACACTTATTTATGAAATAGTCTTATAAAATATATAATGAAAATCATATCTCTTCAAATTAGCGATGACTTGTTAGATAGGTTTGAAAAAGTTCGAAATCAGAGTGGATTTAGTTCAAAAAGCGAAGCGTTAAGAGATTCGATAATAAAATTCATTGAAATTCATGAAAGTTTCGAAAACTTAGAAGGATATCGAATTATGACGATAAATCTTGTCTATCCATTTAAAGAACCTATTGCTGATGAAATTTCTGAACTTTATCACAAATTTCACACCATAATCAAGGCCGTTACCGATTGGAGAATTGCAGAAAAAAAAATTGAAATAGTTTTAGCCGTGGGTGAAATTGGTGTTATAAAAGATCTTTATCAAGCTATATCTAAGATCAAAGACGTAATAAGCTCAATCCACGAAGTCATAATCGATTAATTAATTCACATTTAATCAAATCGAAGTGAAAAATCTACAAATTCGGTAGGTTTTTGCGTGAGCACACTTGTACTTATTATATCGGGCTCGGATATTAAATAATCAACTATATTATCTTGCGTGATATTTCCCGAAACTTCAATAGTGACATTTTCGCGTAAATTATGCTTTTTTAATAAGTTAATCGCATCTTGTACGCTATCAGGATTCATATTATCTAACATTATTATATCTGCTCCGTTTTGTACAGCAATTAGAACATCCTCAACTTTTTCCACTTCAACTTCTATCTTTTTTGTGAAACTAACGTTGTTTTTCACATCTATGAGAAGTTCTGCGACATTTCCGTTATAAAATTTTAAGTGTGTTGACTTTAAAAGCACCATATCATCTAAGTTAAAACGATGTGTATCTCCTTTTCCAAAATCTACGGCTTTTTTTTCAAATAATCGTAAACCAGGAAGGGTTTTTCGAGTACATGCTATTTTAACTATTTTCCCGGATTTTTCAATTATCTTAACAAATTTACGCGTTGTTGAGGTAATTGCGCTCATATGGCTCATAAGATTTAAACCCACTCTTTCGCCTAACAAGATATCTTTAGTTTTTCCACGTAATTCTACTATTACATCTCCATTTTGGATTTGATCGCCATCTTCTTTCCTGAGAGTAACATCAACTTCTAAAATATGAAATAATATCTCAATTTCTTCTATACCCGATAAATACCCGTCACTTTTAGCAATAATCTTAGCGGACGAAATTGAATCCGAAGGGATTGATTTTGAACTAATATCAATAAACATACAATCTTCGTGCAAAAACTCTCTTATTTTTTTTTCAATTAAAATGCGATTAAAACTCATTTTTACCAGATTCTTTAAGCAGTATTATTATTATAGATTAAACACTAATTAAAATTATGCATGGCATTGATAAAATATTTATTGAAACTAATGAAATTAGGCTTGAAGCCGAGTTTTTTCAGTTGAAAAACTCGGTTGTTTTAATTTGTCACCCACATCCTCAATTTTTCTGGGTTTGAAACCCTAAAAAGGGAAAATATGGGGGCAATATGTACAACAATGTCGTATCTGGCGTTTTTAATATGTGTGTTCAAAATAAAATTTCATGTTTACGGTTTAATTTCAGGGGAGTAGGAAGTTCAACAGGAAGTCATACTAGTGGAAAGGGCGAGTTAAGCGATGTGGAAGCTTGTATTGATTTTTTAATAACCGAGAAAAATATTGAAAAAATAATAATTTGTGGTTATTCCTACGGCGCTGCTATCGGGTGTTCTGTTGTAAATTTTTCTAAGAAAATAATTGGTTATTGTGCAATTTCTTTTCCTTGGGATTTTATGGGCTCAAAATATAAAAAACTTTCTCAAACTAAAAAACCAAAATTGTTTATTCAAGGGAATCGAGATACTATAGCACTCTATGAAAATTTTGAAAACCATTATAATTTCTATTTCGAACCAAAAAAGTATAATATTATTAATGGAGCCGACCACTTTTACTCGGGATTTGAAGAAAATGTCGCACAAGAAGTAAGCGAATTCTACAATTCGATTACAAAATAAGATATTATGAGATTTTTAATAAGAAAAGAGAAGTATCAGAAAAACTGATGTTCCTTAAATGGAAGATAACTTTTCTAAATCTGGTCTAGCATTTTCAACCGCCCAATCGAGGAGTTGGTCGTAATAAGATTCAATTTCATTAGATTCCGGATTTTTTGATAGTACCGCTAAAATGAATTGCGTTTTTTTATCTGACATAATTATATTTCGACAAATAATAAAATCTTCTGAATATTTAATCTTTATACTAGAAAGTAAAGATAAATTCATCTCCTCAGACGCGTTTGATGCAGCATCACTTAATAATGAGCCCATGGCTGCAACAACCCGCTCATCAATGTCTTCTGATTTTTGCGATGCTAAAACTAATCCTGCATTTGTAGCAAGAAGAGAAGCCCTAAAATTACCATTATCATTTAATTCTTTGAGAACTTGGTCAAGTCTGCTTACCATAAGAAATATTCACTCATTAAGTATTATAAACAATTTTATAAAAATTCTCTCTTAACTTTGATATTATAAATATTATGAACAATTTAGTATTAAATTTTACCTTATGTCTTTTTTATGTTTATTACAAATGTGGATAAAATATTATCTTCGTCAATCTTTAACGTTATTACGCTTGGCCTCGCTATAGGTTTTTCAAAGCCTCTTTTTGGAATAGGTGCTTTAGGTTTTGTAGGACTTCCCGGATTAATTAATAAAGTATTGTAAGGTGTACCTGCTATGAGTGGCTGATGTGTATGTCCAAAAATAAGGATGTGGAGGTTATTTCGCTTAAAAAAGTCTTCTAAATTATCAGGTTTCTTGTGAATTACACCAATGTTATAATTTTCAACATGGAATTTAATAAATGTCTCTAATCCCGTTATTTCATCTAAATCGCTTTTTACGCATCTAACTGGAGCGATATTTTTCAAATCTTCTAAAAAAAAAGGTTCACATACATCTCCAGCATGTATGATTTCGTCAACATCTTCGAAGGCTTCTTTTAATTGATTAATTAAAGTTTCAACTAGATTAGGTTCGTCGTTCTTTGTTATGTGAGTATCTGAAATTATCCCTAATTTTACCATTTTTTTTCTTTGCTATAATATAATTACTCCAATAGTAAAAATAATCAAACCGAATAAAAAATCCATCATTATCCTAACAATTTTTTTAAACCAATTCTCTCCGATCTCATTATCATTTTTGAAATATGAAAAAAATTCTTTAAAACCTATTGATAAAATTTCTTTGATTCGAGAGAATTGCCAAACAAACAAAAATATACTAATAACTAATAATGGAACATAAACAATGAAGCTCATTAATGAAAAATCGTTACCGTGTATAAAATTCCAAATTGAATGGGCAGAAATAATATTATTTACTGCATGAGCAAAAATTACTGGAAATATCCAACGTCGTCTTAAAACCAGCATCGCAAGAATAATTCCTACTAAAAAAGTCTGTAAAAACCAAATAATAGGAAAAATTATTGGTAACCCGATACCAGGTATCGCAAAAATATAATTAAAATGTCCTAAACCAAAAAAAAAGGAAGTAACAATTACGGCAGACATTTTTTTAAAGTAAACACTTCCTCTATTAGCTAAAAAACCTCTAACTAATGTTTCCTCATATATAGCGACAGAAATTTGTATTATAATAACAGATAGAAGAAACACGTAATAACTCTCCATAAAGTAAGAGTTGTAAGATAATTCATCCGTAGGGTTTATAACTATGGACGAATAAGATAGCATTTCAGGTAAAAATAAATACCCAAAAAAATCTAACGGTATAAAAATTAAAAAAAGTAATAATATCCCATATAAAAGCTGATATTTAAAATTCTTTTTTGTAATATTAAATAAAGATAAAAAGTTCTTTGAAGGGCTGACATCCTCTTCTAAAATTAATTTTTTTCTTTGAGGCACCATTATAAAATTGGATAAATATAGAAATAAAGGAATCGCAACGATAATAATTGCCGCTCTCACTATAAAAAAAAGAGGTTCAAAAATTATAGATTCAAAATCAATAAAGAAAGGTAGTAGAAAAGTAGGAATTAACATAAAAATAAAGATTCCAAGAAAAATAATTAGAACTTCGAAGAAATAATATATTCGTTGATTAAATATTGTTTTTAAAGGGTTTTTAGGTCTTCTCATAATTTATCTATCTCTAACAACAAGTTCTATGAATAACAAATAATTAAATCGAAATATATTAAATTTTTTTATTTGAAGCATTCAAAAAAAAATTTATTTCCTTTCTACTTGGAATCCCATTTCTTGCCCCTAATTCTTGTATACAGTTCCCAGCTACAAAATTTCCGATTTTTACATTATTTTTAAGGTGTTCAAATTTTAAGTTTATATCACGAACAAAACCATAAATGAATCCCGCTGAAAATGCGTCACCCGCTCCAGTAGTGTCAATTAAACTACTTACTTTTATTGGATGTAGAAGTTCTGCTCTACTGTTGGTTAGTAATAATGCTCCTTTTTTGCCTAATGTAGTAATAATAACTTGTATACCTAAATTAAATAGGGTACTCGATTTTTCTTGGATTAAATCTTCGTTTAAATCACATTGTTCTATATCAAAAAGAGTTGCATATTCATTTTGAGAAAGAATTAATATATCAATTTTCTCCAGCAATTTTTTAATGTTCTTTAAACCTTGTTCGCTGATTAACATACCAGGATTTAAAATAACAGGTATTTTGTTGTTTCTACAAATAATAGCGGCTTCAATAAATGGTTCTAAATTTTTTAAGCTACTTAAGAAAATTACTTTTGTATTTATCAATTCTTTTTCTAAAAGATCTTCCTTTGAAAGATAATTTGCGGCACCACTATGAGCATATATTCTTCGGTCTCCTTTTTCATTTAAAGCAATATAGGCAGAACCAGTTCCATGGTGCTCAGAATATTTAATAAACTTAGTAGCAACATTTACTCTCTTGAAATCGTTAAGTATTTTTTCGCCAAAAGTATCGTGTCTCCCTAACTTTCCAATGAACGCTGTTGATAATCCCATTTTCGCACAAGCATAAGCAGTATTAGCGGCTGCTCCACCAGATAATAAAGTTAAGTCTGATACGAATACTTCATCATCATCAGCAGGATGTCTTATTACTTGAGCTACCATATCAACAAGGGCGGCCCCTATACAAATTACGTCAAAAATCTCAATCACATTATATATTTTTTAAATGAATTTAATAGTAATTAAAAGATCCAAATTCTGATTTTATTTCTAGTTGGTTTTTGTTCTTATGAGACGATTTTTCACATTGCCCGATGATTTTTGATTCGATGTTGTATTTTTTAGCAATATCCATAATTTCTTTAGCAATTGACTCATCACAACAAATTTCCATTCTATGACCCATATTAAACACTTGATACATTTCTTTCCATAAAGTTTCTGAAGATTTTTTTATAATTTCAAATATTTTGGGAATTTTAAAAAGATTATTTTTAAGATAAGTCATACCTTTACCAAAATTGAGAATTTTCGTCTGGCCCCCTCCCGTGTTATGTATTATTCCGTGAATTTCCTCTCGATATTTTTTTAGTACATCCAACAATAATGGAGCATAAGTTCTAGTCGGAGACAATAAAGCTTCTCCTACAGTCAAACTCAATCCTTTGATCTTATCGGTAAGTTGATAATTCCCAAAAAAGATAAATTGTTCATCAAGGTTTTGATCATAACATTCAGGGAATTTGTTATAATATGCATGAGATAGAACTCCATGTCTGGCTAAAGTCAATCCGTTACTTCCTATTCCGCTATTAAATTCGTCTTCATACGATGCTTTTCCATCACTAGCGAATCCAACTATCACATCTCCTGCCTTGATGTTTTCAGCATTAATAATATCTTCTCTTTTCATACTGGCAAAAACTGAGGCATCAATTAGTAGAGTTTTTACAATATCTCCTACATCAGCAGTTTCGCCTCCGCACATTACGACATTTAGACCAAATTCAGACAGCTTTTCGCTATATGTAAAATATTCTTTAATTATTGTACTAATAACTTCGCCCGAGATAAACCGTTTATTTCGACCGATATTATTAGATATAAAAAAATTACCAGTAGCTCCAACGCACAACATATCATCAATATTCATAACAATAGCGTCTCTTACAATCCCCCTAAAAACAGATATTTTGTCCGTTTCTTTATAATACATATAAGCTAGGCTTGCTTTTGTTCCTGCTCCATCTGAATGAAATATTGAACAATAATCATCCCTCATACCTACATCTTGTACTATTTTACAAAATGCTCCGGGGAATAATCCTTTATCAATCGATTGGATTGCTTTATGAACATCTTCCTTTTTTGAGGAAACCCCTAATTGAGAATATATATCTTTTTCGTCAGACATTTTTACAAATTATGTTTATTTTTCAGAAATTTTAATAAATTTTCTAAAAGCTCAAGAGATTTTCCTATGTAGTTATGTGGATTTAATAAATCATCAATTTCATCTTTTGTAAAACTTTCCGTTATATTTCCATTTTCTAATAAGATTTCTTTAATAAAACGATTTTCTTTTTTTGCTTTTATTGCTGCTTTTCTTAAAATTTCATGCCCTTCTTGTCTTCCGATACCTTTTTCAACTAAATTCAACATGATTTTTTCAGATAAACAAGCTCCCTTGGTAAGATTTAAATTTTCTTCTATTCTTTCCTCATCAAATTCAACTTCTTGGATAATACTTGTTAATTGTATTATCATAAAATCTAACAGTATGAAATTTTCAGCAAAAATTATCCTTTCGTTAGCAGAATTCGTTAAATCTCTTTCATCTTCTAATATAATATTATCTAAAGCGGGTATAATATTGGATTTTAAAACCCTAGCTAAACTACAAATTCGTTCAGATTTATGGGGATTTCTCTTATGAGGCATCGTCGAGCTTCCTACTTGGGTCTTTTTGAAAGGTTCAAACATCTCAGCGATTTCATTTCTTTGGAGCACTCGAAATTGCCTTGCGACTTTAGCTAGTGATTGTCCGATCAACGCTGTTAAAAAGAGAACTTCAGCGTGACGATCTCTCTGAATTATTTGGTTCGCGATTAAAGCTGGATATAATCCAAGCTCTTTCGTTATGAAATTCTGAATTTCAATACCTTTCTCTCCGAAACTCGCCATATTTCCTACGGCACCCGACATTTTACCATATGATATCCGATTTAGAGTTTCTTTTAACCTATCTAAATGTCTATCTATTTCATATGCCCACACGCCGAATCTCATCCCATATGTAGTTGGAATAGCGTGTTGTCCGTGAGTTCTTCCTATACAAACAAGCGATTTCTTATCTTGTATAACTTTTATTAGTTCTATTAATAGCTTTTTTAAAGAATTAGTGATATATGTTATAGCTTCTTTTAACTGTAATCCTGTTGCTGTATCTTCAATATCGTAACTTGTTGCCCCCAAATGGATGTATTTTCCAGCATTTCCTTCACATTGTTCTGATAAAGCCTTAACCATAGCCATTAAATCGTGATGAATTTCATTATCAATCTCTTTTACCCGATTTAATTTAACATAATTCAAATTAGCTTTCTTACATATCTCTTCTGCGGACTCTTGAGGAATATTGCCCCATTTAGCATGTGCTTTTGCTAATACTGCCTCAACTTTTAACCAATTCTCTAATTTTTTTTCTTCTGTAAAAATTTCAGCTATTTTAGTTCGATAACGAGTTTCAACTGGATTAATAAATTTATGATCCATGGCTAACTAACTTATTGATCTTTTATTTCTATAATAGAAATAATCTATGATCAATTATTATTCTTTTTTTAAATTTCTATTAAAAAGCGAATATCTACGAAAATTTAAAAAGTTTTAAAAATAAGATTTTAGTTCTGATGACCTGTTCTCCTAGCGGCTATTTGTCCCACCTTTCTACCCGGAGGGGCATTTCTCGAGGTTGTTGTTGGTTTATGAGGACTTTGTTTTGCGCCACCTCCGTAGGGGTGACTTGCTGCGTTCATCGTGACTCCGCGAACAACCGGCCATTTTATAGCTTTAGATCGTACATAATGGTGTTTATTACCGGCTTTTAAAAAAGGTTTATCGGTTCTTCCGCCACCAGCAACAACTCCAACTGTACAAAGGCAATTTTCATTAAACCATTTAGTTTTTTTTGATCGAAATAGCACTTCAATGTTTTTACCCGATTTATTTCTTACAATGGCGCCTACTCCAGATGCTCGCGCAAATTTCCCACCATCTTGCGGAGTTCCCTCAATATTAAATACAAGAGTCCCTAAAGGGATTTTTTTCACGGGTAAGATATTTCCTACTTTCACTTCTTGGCCATATCCCGTTTTAGACTGAATAAATTCTTGTCCTTCATAAATTCCTTCTGGAGGTAACCATAAACTTTTTTCCCCATCTTCGTAACTAATTCTAGCTACTGGGGCCCCTCTACCTGGAGCGTGAACGAATTCAATCACTTTAAATTTTAATAATTTTTCATTCTTTTTGAAGGGACGATACTTTACCATTCCTACATGTCGGTGACTTGGAGATCGAGCCCATAAATGGCCGTATCCTTTTCTTTGAGCTAAAATTCGCTTTCCCATAAAGATCACTTACTATCGAATTAGTAATATCTAATTAATAAAAGTTTAAATTTTTTATTATTTTAGTTAGAATTTATTTAATTTTAAGATAAAACAAGAGAAACAAATTATAATTTTTTATTTTTTAATAACTCGTCTATATTATAATTGAAAGCGATTGGAACTTCTCTATCGATAAACTCTCCAGCAATGTTAGTTAACAACAGTTCTTTGATTTCTCTTAGATCGTTTGTTTGGCCTAGTACCCAACCTAATTTAACGTACCCAACTTCTGGTAAGAGGTTCCTACCTGGAATAACGCCTAAATGTTGTAATTCTCTCCCAGTGGAATACACATTCATCCCCACAAAACCATGTAAAGTTTGCGTGGTCATAAGAATAGTAATTCCTTCTTGAATAGCTCTTTCAATAGCTTTATAAACATAAGTGCTGACATGTCCAAGCCCTGTTCCAGCAAATACTATACCTTTATAACCTTTATCTATATAAAATTCAATTTGTTCATTTTCCATTCCGGGATAAGAATAAATGAGAGCTACTTTCTTCTCAAAATTCGTATTGATAGTAGTTTCAGATTGACTTCGTTTTCTGTAATTATTTTTAAATGTTTTAATCTTCCTGTCCCTTACCATTCCTAATGGAATATCATCAATAGTACGAAAAGTATCTCTTACTGAGGAATGCATTTTTCTTACTATTGTTCCTCTATGAATTAATCCATAATCATGTGAAGGAGAACCTAGCATAGTTACTACAACCTCAGCTATATCAGAAGTAGCTACAATAGCAGCGTTTATCAGGTTTAAAGCAGCATCAGAAGAAGGGCGATCGGAGCTTCTTTGACTCCCTGTTAACACAACTGGAATAGCCAAATCTTTTAACATGAATGATAAAGCGGCGCTAGTGAATGTCATTGTATCTGTTCCATGGCCTATAATTACTCCATCAAAACCAGAATCTACGGCTTGTTTAACTTTTTCTGCTAATTTTTGCCAATATTCAAATTTCATATTTTCTGATAATATCTCAAAAACAATTTCGCAATCAAGATTACAAATTTCGGCCAATTCAGGAACGGAACTAAATAACTCACTTGGGGTAAAAGAAGGTATAACCGCCCCAGTCGTATAATCTAATCTTGAAGCAACCGTTCCTCCAGTTCCTAATAATTGAAGCTTAGGCAAATCTTTATTGTAAGGAAATTCTTTTTCTGGAAATTTGTAATTAGCTTCTCTTTTTCCAATTTTTTTTATATTTTGTATCTCAGAGACATTTATTCCAACATTATAGTTGTTTTCTAACTTGATTTCTATAAAATCAGGAGCAGAATATTCGCTTCTTGGCATTACTATTCCTTCCAATTGTGTTTTATTTGTAGTGATTTGAATGATATCCCAGATCTCAATTGTATACTTCTTTAAAATATCTATAGATTTGCCTTTATATCCTTTTAATTTATCTTCCACTTATTTCATCTCCTTTAATTTGTTTGATATCTGTATCTTCAATTCTTTAGAAACGATCTCACCATCTATTTTTCCCCGTACTTTTTTCATCACTTCTCCCATTAGTGGTCCCATGGATCTCATTCCTCTTTCTTTAATGATTTTTAAGTTTTTATTTACTATTTCATTAATTATTATTTTTAAATCTTCAAATGAAAGAGCTTCAAGATGTAGTTTCTCGATTGATTGTTCGATAGTGAGGTTTGGAGAATCTGCTTTTAATCTCATTATATCTTCGATAGCTTCCTTTCCAATTTTTTTATTTTTCAATTCTAGGAAAATTTTTTTATAATCGTCATTAGTTATATTTTCTATTATTTTTCCTTCCCGCTTAATTGCTTTTGCTGTGTTTAATAATGTTGTTATGATTATTGAAGGTTTCGCAGGGTAAATATCTATTAAGCTGTCAAATAGAGATAACTTCCCTTTAAAAATTAATTTTTTAATGGAACTCTGTTCAACTTTGTACATTTTAGCATAATCTTCAATTATATCCCAAGGATAATTAGGTAAAGTCTTTTGAATTTGTTCAGTTACTTCTATTGTATTCATTATTGCTTGTGAATCTGTATCAGGATATAACCGTGCTCCACCATGTAATTCTCTCAAGAATTCAGTATTTCCATTGTCAAGCGCTTTTCTTGTTTCAGGCGGAACACCTTTAAAAACATACTTTATCCGATTAATGATTATATCTGCTGCTTTTTTAAGTTCTTTAGTAGTTCCCAAAACTAAAACAAAGCAATCTTTTTCTTTTGAATTCAATTTATTTTGGATTTTTTTTATTTCGGCTTGTGAAAAATTATAATTCTCTAATTTTTCATCAGAATGAATGATCCCCTTTAGGCCTGAAATAACTTTTACCTTACTACTTACTTCGGTACCGAATCTATAATCTTCCATTAGCACCTTTCCAAAAATACCTTTGAAACCTTTAAAATTTAAACCATAGAGTTTTTTTCCCGATTTTATACCAGTTGCAATGGACTTTGATCCAGTTTTTCCCAATAAACTAGTTAAATCTACGGGCTCCTGAGAGATGTCATTTTCACTTACTTTTCGATTTTTTAATTCTTCTCTAATCTCTATTAGGTTTAGTTGACGTGAAATTTCATGATTAACCAATAAGGGTATCCAACTCAATTTTTGAACTCCTTTAATTTCAATCCTGGTTCCAGATTTAATGCTTACATTAATATCTTGCCTGATCGAGCCAAGAACTTTTTTTACATTAGTCATCCATAGTAACAATCCAATCCTTTCAGCACATTCTCTACATTCTTCAGGTGTGTTTATATCCGGTTGTGTTGTTACTTCTACTAATGGAATTCCTTGGCGATCTAACCTGTAAAAATTAGTTTTATTTTCAGTTTTTATTTTCCTAGCGGCTTCTTCTTCTAAACTTAATATACCAATTCTGATTTTTTTACCCTTCTTCAAAGTTATATATCCATCTGTTCCCAAAATCATTGTGCGCTGAAACCCAGAAGGGACGCTTCCATCAAGATAATTTTTCCTACTTACATGCATCTCTTCAATAATATTTGCTTTAAGAAGTAAAGCTAATTTTAAGGCAATTTTTCTAGCTTCCTCATTACAGGAAAACGGTGGGGTATCGTCTAACTCGTAAGTACAAATTACGTCGTTGTAACCTTCATAAATGATAGTCTTACCCTTTTTATATTCTGTCAGCATGGCTTTATCAAATGTGCCCATTTCTCCCAAAACGGGTCTCATATACCTCTTTGTGTAAAAATCGGGTACCCTAGTTCCTTGAAGTTTACTTGGGCATCTACAAAACAGTTTAGTTTCTGTATCAAGTTGTTGATGAATTTCTAAGCCACATTTTAATCCTAATTCTTCATAATCGAAATTGTACATATTAAATCATTTTAGAATAATATACTACTACTATAAACTGTTTAATTCATTTTATAATTTTAATATATTGTATGTAAATACATTAAGATAGGAAATCAAACTTATTTTTATTGCCCTTATGCAGCTGATAAAATGCTTATTTGTTATAGTAAGACTTTAGTAGTGCAATTCTTTAGAATTTAGAATAGCAATATCGTGCTTTGATGTCATCTTGAACGGCTCTTGGTAGTTCTGTATACCTAGCACTGTAACCTGATACTCTAACCATCAAATCTTTGAATATATCTGGATATTTTTAAGCGTTTCTAGAGAAATTGAGTTAAATTGTAAATGAGAACCATTTAATTTTACATATGTTCTTAATATTGATTCGAAAATCTTTCCATGGTTTAATAAATCACAGATAATTACGATAATAATTTGATAAATTAATTAAGATTTAATTTTATTTCTTTTAAATCTTTAATTATTATATTAAATAACTCGAATTAATGCTATTACAAAATAAATTAAGCGCAAATGTAAAAGAAAAACCAAATTATGATAAACGAATAAAAAGGAATTTAGTTAATCACGATGTATAATTATTCTAAATAAAATTTTTCATCAATGTTTGAAATTGTTGAATGTTGCGATAGGAAATTTAATAAAAACTCTCTATCTTCGTTATTTTTTTGTTTTGAGAGTCTAATAACGAAACTTAATTCTTCTTCACTTTCTATATCTATCCAATGTAATCTCTCAAAATATTTCAGAATGTTTAAAATAAAGTTAGAATCTTTTGAATGGTTTTCCACTTCTTTTATAATTAGGTTAAACCATTTGTTTTTAACTTTATTATCTTTAAAGCCAATAAAAACGCCCTTATCCTTCGCCATTTTCATCCACAGGTAAAAATCCTCATTGTTAATTATTTTATAATAATTTGTCAAAAATGATAAGTTATGTTCTATAAGCTTAAATCGTTCCCTTCGAGCTATATCTTTTTGAAAAAGTAAATCTGTTGCTATCATATCGAATCTGCAATATAAATCTGTTTCAGAAAAGGTCATATCTGTTATTTTGACGCCTAAAATAGCTAGTAAAGCCGCGTTAAATTTGCAATTCTCGAAAAACAAATTTCTATAGGCTCCAATATATTCAAAAACACCTTTAGCGTATTTAGAATTTTCCTCTGAAAAAATATCTATTCTTATTTCTTTTGTTAATTTATTCTTTAAATAGAATTTTTTAGCTCTCTCGAACCTTTCCTTTAACTCTCGATAGTCAAATGGTTTTAAACCACCTGTAAAATACTTTCTAATTCCGAACAAAAATCGAGGAAATTCATGAAAAGTAAAGTTTGTGTATCTATTCGATTTTAAAATGAACTCGTAAAATGGAATGATTCCCTTGAATGTAAACTGATCGAAAAAATCTTTAGTTTCCTCGTCAATAAATCTTTTAAAATCATCTAAAGATTTTCCACTTTTAAAACTTTCCATGGTTTGTTCCATAACATAGTTATAAAAAGCCGATACGCTTTTAAATCTCTTGTCATCGGGATTTTTTCTTTGATTCACTTTAACGTATCTTTCTATCCACTCCTTAAGCGCAGGGGATAAAGATATCGTTTGTTGAGCTGTTTTTTTATTAGATAGATATTTTTTATTAGTCATTTATCTAACCCTTTTTAGATAATATTATGCATAAATTTCATTATATATTAATTTATAAAAATGTCAAAGTATTTAAAATTTAAGTAGAAATTATTGTTTGATTTAATTTTTTTGAAGGTACATTTCTGCCACATATAGAGCAAAAATCTGAATTTTCAACTTAATAGATATAAAATTACAAAAACGAAAGTTCTTTTTAAATTTATATTTAAAATATTAATCAGTTTTATTTATAATACAATACATCTAAGTTATTAATAGGTTTAAATCATTGATTTTTTCAACAAGACCAATTTCAATCAATATTTTTGAATTTTTGATCAAAAAATTTTAAGTAGTACCTTTTATAAAGAGAAAAGCAATAATCTAAATGAACATAACTCTGAAAAAAAAAAGCTTTTAATTTATTAAAAGGGAGACTCCTGTCAAAAAGACCAAACATAGGGTTAGGAGGATTATTAGGATTTAGCTTATCCAGGGCGAAATCTTAACACTCTTAAGTATAGTTAAATTTATTATTATAATTTCTTTGAGACATAGTATCCATCAAGCTTATAACCCATTTTATAAAACCAATCCCTCGCTCCAATACCACTTATTACGGCTAACTTTTTAGAGTAATAATCTTCAACAGCAATTTTTTCAGCGTTTTCCATTAACAATTTCCCATAACCTCGATGCTGAAGCTGGGTGTTATTACGTGGTTTTGCATCTTTAGCAACTAATTCACCTACTACTCTAACTTCTCTTATAATCATTGTTTTGCCATCCCTCAACTCAGGTCTATGAGCAAATTCAGAAGGTTTTCTCAATCTCAAATAACCTACCAAATAACCTTCCTCTTTGTTTTCATAAGAAAGAAAGGTTTCTTGTCCTAGAGATGCCTTATAATCTAAACGATTTAATTTTATATTATTAAAAAAACCTTCTTCGACATTTTTTTCTCTTTTTATTATCCCATATTCTCGGCATCTAATACAATTACAATGGATATCAAGCTCTTTTAATCTCTTATTAACAAGTTGCCTTAAATTACTTTTATTACATCCAGCCTCAATTAAAAACGCTGGTATATCCCTCATGATTCGCTGGATTCTAACATAAGGAGGAAGATGTTGTTTTATTTTTGCGATTAAATTAATCAACTCATCTAATGAGTACGGTGTATATCTACCATCCTTCCACCAATCATACAATTTAGTTCCTTTAATTACCAAACAGGGGTAGATTTTTAACATATCAGGACGATATTCTGGATGAGAAAATAGAATATCAAATGATTCAAGATCTTTAGCAAAGTTAGATCCTGGTAAATTAGGCATCATATGGGCATTTATTTTTAAACCTGCATCCTTAGCAATCCTAATAGCATCTATACTATCTTGAGTTGTATGACCTCGGTTATTTTTTTTATAAATTTCATCAAATACTGTCTGAATTCCAATTTCTACTCTAGTAGCCCCATAATTTAGCATCCTATCAACATATGGCTCTGTGCAATAATCAGGTCGGGTTTCAATTGTTAAACCTATTAATCTTCTTTTTGATTTTTCTGACAATCTTTTTACTTCTTCTAATGTTTTAACTCTCTTTTCAAGAATTCCTTCATATGCCCCTTTAATGAACTCTTCTTGATAAATAATAGCAGAGGATAAGAATGTTCCCCCCATTACGATTAATTCGATTTTATCAACCGTATGACCTATCGCTTCTAAATCCTCAATTCTACTTTTAACTTGTCTGTAAGCATCATAATTATTGTGAATAGATCTCATCGCAGCCGGTTCTTGACCAGTATACGATTGAGCTACTTTTTGACCTGGTTGGGAATCTTGACCAGGGCAATAAATACATGTTCCAGGACATGGGAGCGGTTTCGTCATAATAGCTATAACGGATATCCCCGATAGTGTTCGTGTAGTTCGTCTTCTTAATAATTGAGTTAAAATTTGTTTTTCTTCTTCTGTTGAATAGCTTAGTATTGTTGCATTCTTTAATACTTCATTAAAATTAAATTCTTTAGCATATTTTCCCTTAATATTAGTAATCTTTTCGCGAGGTGTATTTGGATGCTTCAGGAGATAATTAATTATAGCAAGAGCGATCTTTTTAATTTTCTCATTATTAATAGATTCAGATGATTCCATTCACATCAAATTTGTATAAAATAATAAGGATATCTATATGTTAATCTAAAGGGATTTTCTTACCAGAAAAATCTCTTTTATATTTACCAAAATCACCCATTTGTCTTAAATTTTTCGAATCGAATACGGGTCCATCCTTACACACTAATAACCCTAAAGGATCAACAGCGCATAATCCGCATAAACCACATCCGCATCTCATAATTCGTTCTAGACTAGCCTGTAGCTTAATACTATATTTTTCGCATATTTGAAATACTTTAAAAATCATTTTTTCAGGTCCACAAGTATATGCGATAAGGTTAGGAATTTCAGATTTAGAATAATTTTTAACTAAACTTTCAAAAGTTTCAGAAGCGAATCCTTTTAATCCATAACTTCCATCGTCAGTACTATAAATAACCTCTGAATATTCATGATCAAAAGATTGGAAATCATTAATAAACATTATTTCTTCACTAAATTTAGCACCTTCAATAATAGTGAATTCTAAGTTTTTTTTCATTATTTCTAATGAAAGACATTTAAGAGGTGCCATTCCAATTCCACCTCCAATTAAAATGAGTTTTTTCGAAGAATCATTTGGAAGTATGAAATTATTACCTAATGGACCTCTGATACCAATAAAATCACCAATTTTTAAATTATGAATTGCATTTGTACATTCTCCAACATCTTTTACAGTGATCGCCCAATTACCTTTGTCATCATAGCTAGATAATGACATTGGAACCTCATCAACACCAGGAACCCAAACCATCACAAATTGCCCAGCTTTAGGAATAATATATCCTCCATGATTTCCTTCTATCATATTAAAAAAAATAGTCTTAACTCCCTTACATTCATTTGTAATATCTTTAATTTTCATCGTCTTGATTGTGTTTTCAGTCAAATTCAGGCACCTCTTGAGTTTTAAATTGATGAGCTAACCCTTTTATATCATTGAGAGAGTTTAAGTTATTTTTATTTAAATAATTCCGTAATCCATTGTTGATTTCTTGAATAATTTCAAGTCCGTTGTATAAAGCTGTACCTATTTGGACTGCTGAGGCTCCTGCTAGGAAAAGTTCAATCACATCTTCCCATGAGTCAATTCCTCCACATCCAATTATAGGAATGTTCAAAACCTTATATAAGTCATATACTTTTTTCACAGCAATAGGATGAATTGCTTTTCCCGATAGTCCTCCACTTCCGTGAGACAAAATTGGCCTCTTGGTGTTAATATCGATCTTAATTGCGGTTAGGGTATTTATTGCAACAACTCCATCAGCACCCCCATTTTCTGCAGCTAAAGCAATTTCACTAAGGTTTGTAACGTTAGGGTTTAATTTAACAAAGAGTGGGACTGATAATTTTTTCTTTAATAATTTTGTTATTTTAAAGGTAAGGTCTTTATCAATACCAATAGAAGAAATTTCAGCATGAGGACAAGAAATATTTATTTCAATTGCATCTGCTCCTGCATTCTGAGCTTTTAGTGCTACATCTAAATATGTTTCATTACTATCTCCAAAGACACTAACAATCAAAGGTATTTTATGTGATTTTATTTCTTTAATTTCAGAGATAAAGTTATCAATCCCCGGATTACCAAGCCCTACACTATTGAGAAAAGTCCCTGGATATAATTCAATAATTGAAGGATTTTTAAATCCCTTTCTAGGTTTAGGCCCAATAGATTTAGTTGTTATAGCACCTATTCCGATATTAATCAATCTTAACATCGTAGAATAAGACACTCCTAAAATGCCAGAAGCTAAAATCAAAGGAGAGTTTAACTTTAAACCAGAAATATTTACTTCAAGCATTACTATTATAATATAAGAAATTATTATTATTATTATTTGAGAAATTTTATTTACGCGTAGATTTAGAAAAATGAAATGTTATATCATTGATTCTTTAATAGGGATTTATGCTATTGATGATGGAGGAAATTTCCTTAATTATATAGATTTTTTAGACGACATTCAAAAATCAGTAAATTTTTATAATTCATTAAATAGCGATACTCTCTCAGAAGAGTATTCAGATTTTATCAATGAGTTGAGAAATTCGGGTTCTGACGAGTTTATATTTGATAATAAAAAGCTACAGATTTTAACATCAAAAGAATTAGGAAGTAACACTTCTTTTGAAAGTCACTCTCTCGAGTTTAAAAATTTTCGCTTTAATTTAGAAGATCAACTGAAAGGAGTAGGGATTCATAAAACTCGAAAAGAAATTCTCTCTATTTTTAAGAAAGTTGAAGTTCAATTAATTAAGAAGAGAATAAGTCAGGCTGGAGCTCAGGGAGATGTAGAAATCATTCAAATCATAGAAACACTTGATATTCTTAAAAAATCAATAAGCCTATTCTCAAGTCGTCTTAGAGAATGGTATGGTTTGCATTTTCCGGAACTAGTTGATAAATTAATCGAAGAAAATGTCCTTATTGCAAAAATGGTTTCAATTTTAGGGCGCCGAGATAACTTTACTTACGATAAGATTACTCAAAATTTTAGTTTTAAGGAAGGAAGAATTAAAACATTGCAGAATTTGGCTTCCCAATCAATGGGAGCAGATATTAATCTTAATATTATTAAAAACTACGCTAATCAAATTTTATCATTGGACGAGTTCAGGCAAGAATTAGAAGAATATTTAGATTCATTAATGGAACAAGTTGCTCCAAATCTCTATGCTTTAGTCGGAGGTTTGGTTGGGGCGAAATTAATAGCAAAAGCGGGAAGTTTAAAAGATTTAGCTTATATGCCAGCTTCGAGGGTTCAACTACTAGGTGCTGAAAAAGCTTTGTATAGGTTCCTTAAAACCGGTGAAAAACGCCCAAAACATGGGTTAATTTTTCAGTGGAATTTGATTAGAGGAAGTAAAGCGTATAACCGTGGAAAAATCTCTAGAGTGATTTCAGGGAAAATAGGAATTGCAACTAAAGTAGATTTTTTTAAAGGCGAGTTCATAGGAGATACTTTAGCAAAAGAAATTGAAGAAAAAATAAAAGAGATTGAAAAAAAATATCCAAAACCTCCAACAAAAAAAAGTGAGCCCAAAACCAAAATAAAATCAAATAAAAAGCAAACAAATAAGAAAAGAAGGAGGTAAAGTTAATTTGAGCAATTTTAATATCAGAACACATCCAAAATACTCTAACGTTTATATATCTGGACCTCCACATAACCTAAAACTTTATTCTAAAAACCTAGTTCCGGGTAATAGAGTGTACGGTGAGAAGCTAAATACATTTAAAGGAGAAGAATATCGAGAATGGGACCCTCATAGAAGTAAATTAGCTGCAATGATATTGGAAAAACCTTCAGTGGATTTCTTATCTAGCGAATTAAAATGTTTGTATTTAGGAGCGTCATCCGGTACTACAATATCTCATCTTTCAGACATAGTTTACAATGGAATTATTTATGGAGTAGAATTTGCTGAGCGTAGTATGCGACAATTAATTCAAAACACCAAAGATAGAAAAAATATTGTTCCAATATTAGGAGACGCTAATTTTCCGGAAAAATATGCTAATTCCGTTTTTACTAATATTGATTTAGTTTATCAAGATATTGCTCAACCAAACCAAGCACAAATTGCTATTGCGAACTGTAGTTATTATCTAAAGGATAAAGGAACTCTAATTCTTGCAATTAAATCTCAATCAATAGATAGTGTTCAAAAGCCTGAAAAAATATACATCCAAGAGAGAAAGATTTTAGAAAAAGCGGGTTATAAAATAAGCGAAAGCTTCAACATTCATAAATACGCAGCGAATCACATTATTTTAATTGTCCACAAATAATTTAGGCAATATTTTTGTTAATATTCATTTTAAAAAAAATTTATACAAAATCAGTAATTTTTTTCGAATATAATTCTTCTCTGATAATTTTTTTCGTAGTTTCCCATGATTTTCTCGCGATAGGTGGAGCTTTCTTATTCTTTCTTATCCATTCTCGAAGGAATGTAGTACTTCGTACATCTGAGGGATATCCTGAGCCAAAATCTCCATATTCTTTTTTTAATTCTTCAATGATTCTATCCCTCATATCTTTAGCGATAATTGAGCTCGCTGAAACTATTGGGTATAAATCGTCAGCCTTATGTTTAGAAATGATTTTTTTTGGTGAATAATTTAATAATGTTTGAATAGATGTTTTAAATCTATCTTCAATAACATCTGCTGCGTCTATATAAATTACATCTGGTTTCAGTTCATTAATAATTTCTGCCATTTTCAGTTCTTCAAGTCTATTCAGTGTGATTTTCTTCTTTTCTCTTGCGTCTATTTCTTGAGCTCCAATAATTTTTGCTATATATGTTTTACAATTTCCTTTTATAATTTTAGCTAATTCACTTCGTCTTTTAGTAGATAATTTTTTTGAATCTTTAACCCCGATTTCTGTTAGAAGCCCCAATTTTGATTTAAGGAAGCACACACCACAAATAACCATAGGGCCCAAGACAGGCCCTCTACCCGCCTCGTCAATGCCACAAATAACTTCTTGGTTAGTTCCCTGATTCTTGGATGAGCTCAACGAATTCCTCTTCATCATCAATTTTTTCTAGATTTCTAATTCTAATGATGGGAATTTTAATTTTTTTAAGAGAATCGGGTATTTTAATCTCATTGTTTACTATAAAAAGAGAATTTTTTTGAAACAGTTCAGTAAACATCTTCAAACATCTAAAACTAAGCTCGTTAATTTTTTTATCTTCTTCAGAAACTCCTGAAAAGAGAGGGTAAACGCTGCTTTCTTTATTCTCGTCAATATATTTAGAATATAACGATAGTTTGAAAGGAATTGAACCTTTCTTAGACCAATAAGAACAAATTCCAATGTCATTCAAAACTTCTTGAAGATGAGATTCAAAAGAGCTCAAATTGATATCTTCTTGCAGGTCTTTTCGATCCATACTAAAATTGAAATTCCAATCAAAAATGTTAATTCTTCTAAAAAGATCATTACATTCTAGTATTAATGAGATTTTATTAGCTATTTTTTCAGAAGGTCGCATGCTTTCATTTTCATACGCACAGACAGTTCTTTTAGTAATTCCAAGTCTTCCAGATAGTTCTTTTCGTGAGATTGCTTGTTTTTCTCTCAAAGATTTCATTAAATTACCGTTTAAAAACATCACACCCCCTCCTCTTCTCGCTAGAATGTATGGATATAACTCTTTACTGAGAATATTTTCTAATGTAGTTAAAGTTATAAACGGCAACCCCTCTCTAATGTAAATAGTGTTATCTTCTAATTTGTGATAACGATTTCTAATTCCTATTAACAAGGGTTTAGATTTTAACAATAGGGATAAAGATTTTATATCGTTTATTATATCAGCGTTTAAATTATCAATATTGGAAAAAATTTTTACGCTAAAAACTAAATCATTTTTTTTTACTAATAAGTCAAAACAAAACTTGCTTTTTTTATTAGAAAAGGAATCTAAAATAAATGTCTCAAATTTAGCCCTTTTAAGCATATTATCTATTTTTTCAAGTACCGCTTCAATCATATATTCCCATTAATTAAAAGATAAATAGCTAATTAAATTTTTTTTTATTGTGATATTACCTTCAAACTAAATTAATTTAATTGTTATTTTAATTTCTCTAAATGAAGATTAACCTTTAATTACTTGTGAGTTTAAGGAAATCAGCATCAGTTATAATTCCAATAAATACATTATTTTCTTTTACTAATACGGCAGAATATTTAATTAATAAATTTGATATGTCTTTAGCGTTCCAATTTTTTTCAACTTCTGGAAAGGGCAATTCTATAATAGTTAAAATATCTGCGTTTATTAAATCTGGAGTTGTAGTAATATGTTTCTGAATTTTTTTGGCAGTTATACTTCCGAAATTATGGTTTTTTTCTAAAATCGGTATCTGTGAAAAATTGTATTTACTCATTAACGTAATAACATCCTTTATGGTCGAATCTGGTGTTATAGATATTATATTTGGAGTCATAATATCTTCTGCGTGCTTTTTTGAACTTTTTTTCTTCATTCTTTCATTTTCTAGAAATTCGATAATTTTTTTCACTTTAGAATAAGGTGGGTCCATGTCTCCATTTTCTATTCTTGAGATTGTAGATTGCGAAATATCTAATTTCTCACCTAATTCTTTTTGGCTAATGTTTAATTTTTTTCTTAAATATTTGATTTGAGATAAATTTGGCAAAACTTCCATTTTAGAATGCGTAAAACTTATTTAGTATAATTTAAGTGCATATTTCATGCAATATATGCATATTATTATCAATAATTATTAATAATTATTATTAATTTAAAAAAAACATAATAAAATAATTATTTCTATAAATAAGAAAGAGTTTAATCAAAATGTTGAAAATCACACAGGCTGACTTTTTACCTATTGAAAAAAGTAAATTTCCTGAAATTTGCGAAAGAAAAGGAATAGGACATCCAGATAGCGTTTGCGATGCCGTTGCTGATGCTTGTTCGAGAGCGTTATGTGTTTACTATTTGGAACATTTCGATAGAGTGTATCATCACAACGTTGATAAGGCCGCTTTGGTTGGTGGTGTTGCCAAACCTGAATTCGGAGGAGGTATGATCATTCAACCACAATATTTTTTAATAGTAGGAAGAGCTATACATCAAATTCTTACAGAATGTGGAACTGAGCATAAATTGGAATATGTACCTGTTGCTACTATTTGTCTTGATACACAACGCCAAATACTCGCAAAAATATTTAGAAACCTTGATTTAGCTAGAGATATACAATTCGATTATGCAGTTCGACCAGGGTCTATAGATTTAACCGGAGTTTTTGACGAGTCTCATCATTCGGAAGAAATTCCCCTCTCAAATGATACAAGTTTTGGAGTAGGATACGCTCCATATTCAGATGTAGAAAAAATAACGTTAGAAGCAGAATACCTTATTAATTCTCCGAGTTTCAAGGATAAATGTAAGGGATCGGGTGAAGATGTTAAGGTAATGGTTGAAAGAATTGATAACAAGGTTGGAATCACCATTGCGGCTGCAATGGTCAGCAAGTACATCAACGATGTTGATGAGTATATTAATTATACAAATCAAATTAAAGACGCTGTATTAGATTTAGCGGCTAAAATCATCCCAGAACGCGAAGTCACTTGCCAAGTAAATGTAGCAGATATTCTAAAGAAAGAACTTTTGTTTCTTACCATAACGGGCACATCGGCTGAGGCAGGCGATGACGGCGAAGTAGGACGTGGAAACCGGTCTAACGGTCTAATAACACCTTGCAGAACTATGAGTTTAGAGGCTGTTTGTGGAAAAAATCCAATTAATCATGTAGGTAAAATCTACAACATTTTAGGAACGGAGATCGCCAGAGAAATTTATAAGAGAGGAGAAGGTGACATTTTAGAGGCACATGTGAAGCTTTTATCCCAAATCGGGCGCCCAATTACGGATCCATGGGTAAATTCGATAGAGTTAATTCCTGCTGAAAATGTTAATTTTGCTAGTATTGAAAAAATCGCGAAAGAAGTCTCTGAAGAAAAATTGAGCAAGGAGTCCATGATTGATCTAAGGAAGCGATTGATTGCAGGGAAAATACAAGTATTTTAATTTTTAAGTTTAGAATAGTAAAATTTTTTTATTCTTTTTTTATTAAATAATAGATCTGAATAGTAAAAAATAACTAGAAATTTTTGTGTAAGAAATTAAATAAATTAAAATTGATGTGAGTTAAGTCTGGGATTAGAGAAGTGGATAAATCCAGAAGAAACTAAAAAAAAGCCAAAGATAAAAGATGGTACTAAAAAACCTAAAAAGACTGAATCTAAGTCTAAAGAAATAAAAGGTACAATAGGACCAAAAAATTTATTGAAATTCTACTTAGTGTGTCCAAAGGCAAAATGTAAATATCAAAAGACGATAAGAAAGAAAGAGTTAACAGATAAAGATAAAATCTGCCCTAGATGTAAAAGTATAATGAAAATCAAGTAAATTTTAATTAGAAATATCTTGTTCTAAAATGTCTTTATCTGGAAGGTTCTCTAGATCAAATTGAGAATCACAATTAGGGCATCGGTCTTTCTTTTTACTATATTTCAAGATGAGATAAATGAAAATCCCTAACCCGCAAGTTAGGATAACCATGAATGCCAATATCTCATGATAAATGTGTTCAAAATTCTTGCGTCTTAGTACGATTTTTTGTTCACATGTAGGACAATAAACAATTTTTTTCCCCGTAATAATCGACCGTTTTTTGTTATTTTATATAATTAGATAGGTAAATTGTTAATTTAATTATTTTGTGTTATAATTGAAAAATTCAAAATTAAAGCTAAAAAGCTATTTATTCTTCATTTTTTCAATTTGTAATTTTATATTGAAATAAAAAAAAAATGTAATAAACATAGGCTAAATATTATTAATGTTGAATTTTATATCATTAATAATATTTTTCAAATTAAAAATTAAAACAAATTAGAAAAGGTTTTAACAATGCCAATTTGTTATCATTGTGGAGTGGAAGTCCCTGAAACATTCAACTGTACTAAATGTGGTCAAAATTATTGTTCTTTACATAAAAATCCTATTGATCACGAATGTAATATTGTAATCGAAAGTCAACATTTACAACAATATCAACAATCACCTCCTACTTATGTTGAAAGCTCTCAAATTCCGTTTTCTCAACAAGAGCATATGTATCAGCAACAATTAACTCCAAGCGAAGTGCGTGGAACGACAGATGGGACTTATACGTGGTATCGGCAAGAACAAACAGTTCCAGAAAACGCTTTCGATCCAGACTCTGGAATCTCGTTCAAGGGTATATTTCTGGCTCATAAATCTGAATTAACTCATTTCTTAATTGCAGGGATAATGATATATGCCATAGGATTGTTGAGCTTTTATAACAGTTTAGGCCCTACATATTTTTGGACTTTATTTGTACTTGCTGCTTTTTATGTGACTGCTTTTCTCTTTCACGAATTAGGGCACCGCCAAGTAGCTGTTCATTTTAAATTGCAAACAAAATTTAGATTACTTACATATGGTTTGCTGATGACATTAATCTCTCTTGGAAGGTTTGCTTTACCTGGAGCGGTTGTCGTTTTAGGTCTTGACAAGATTAGTAGAAAAACGGGATTATGTAAAGCAGCAGGTCCTTTCGTAAATTTGGTGTATGGCACACTATTGTTTCTAATTTCATTTATAGTTCCAAGGTCATTATATCCACTGAATTATATCTTTTGTATAGGAGCTTATTTAAATTTCATGTTAGGATCATTCAATATGATCCCTTTTGGAATTTTGGATGGGCAAAATATATGGAAATGGAAAAAGAAAGTATATTTTGGATTGATTGGGTCATTAGTACCATTGCTTATTATAACAATGGTTATTACAAATACTTCCTTAAGTCTAAATCTCTATCATCCATAACCTAAACGATAAAACCATAACTAGTTTAATTTCTTTAAAGTTCAATATTCTCTTGAAAGTCATAAAAAATTTTAAAAAAAATTATGTATGATGATAGTTTTAAAACATTAAATTAGATAAAATAAAGCGATTTTAAAAAAAAATTTATGACATTTTGCGAACATTGTGGCGAAAAGATCACTTATTTACCTTTTAATTGTAAGTATTGTGGCGGAGTTTATTGTAAAAAACATAGACTACCAGAAAATCATCAATGTACTTTTGAAATCAAACATGGACCTATTGTCCCTTTAAATTTGAGAGAAAGCCCTTCAAAAAGTGTTAATTCGCAAAAAACTCCAAGAGAATTTAAGAAATATATGAAAAGACAAGAAAAACAAAATCAAAGAACAATAAAATATTACGAAAGTTATGATAAAAAAACAACAAAAACCAACGGTACAACATTCTTAATTATCGCGATTTTTATCATGTCTATAGCTGCTATGGGAGTCCCTTTATATTTAACTTTGAGTAGTTATAGCTTTATAGAATTATATTTGTGGACATTATTTACATCTCTTTTTGTTAGTTATACTTCTGACTTATTTGGATTGTTTTTTCTATTTATCTTAATAATATTTTTTAATATGATAATTAAAAATATAGAACGTGTGTTTGGAACTAAATTTTTATTGCAATTGTATTTTATTTGCGCTATTTTTACGGGATTAGTTTATATTTTATTATTACTCCTGTTACAATTGATTTACATACCATATGGAAGCTTGATTTTTGTTCCATACGGTTTAGCCTCAGGTGCTCTATTAGGAGTCATATGCTTCATGATTTTTATGAACTGGGACCGAGAAATGACATTTTTATTATTCTTTTTTCCAATAAGGATGCGGGGAAAAACTATAATTACTTTCTTAGTTTTATTAAAAGTTGTTCCAGGTCTATTATTTGCAATTGGTGAACCACTTTATTTACTTATTTATCTTCCTGATTTAGGAGGTATATTAGCGTCATACCTTGTTCATTACTATAAATTTAAGTATCGATAAGAATAAACGAGTTAAAATGCCAGAAGAAGGATTGTCAAAAATAATAGAATTAAACGAGGATTTAATCGAAAACAACGAGCGGTTAGCAGCCAAAAATAAAAAAGATTTTAGCAAATATAATATTCGCTCGTTTGATATTGTTGGAGCTATAGGAGCTGGAAAAACAGCCCTTTTAGAATCGATATCAGAGATGATTTCTAAAGAAAAAAGGGTTTTAGTAATAAATGGAGATGTAGCTACAAGAATTGACGCTGATCGCATAGAGAAACATGGTGTAAAAACCATCCAAATTAATACAGGTCGAGAATGCGCTCTAAATTCTTATCACATCTCTCAAGTAATAAAAAATCACGATTTAAGCAATTACGACGTCGTTTTTATAGAAAACGTGGGAAATCTTATTTGTCCCTCAGATTTTATCTTAGGAACCAATAAGCGTATTGTAGTAGTTTCCATTACCGAAGGTCCATGGGTAATTCGGAAGCATCCTTTATTGTTTAAATTTTCAGATATTGCAATTATTAATAAAATTGATTTAATTGATGTGATTGACGTAAAAGTTGAAGAAATGATCAACGATGCCAAGGAAATAAATCCAAACATCAAAATAATTACAACAAGTGCAATTACAGGAGAAAACATTCCTAACCTTATTCAATCCTTAGAAATATAGGAGTTTAAGATTTTTTCTATACTTGTTAAATACAATGAAAGAGTATAAAACATTTTAAAAAAGAAAGGAAAATAAGTTATACTCTTTATAATAAAAGAGCATAAAAAAATTATGGAACTACTTCTCCACTATGAAACATTTTTACTCACTCATTTCGTTAATCTATTTTTTTCAATTTATTTTACAATATTATTTAAACCTAAAGTGAAACAAC
Organism: Promethearchaeia archaeon; assembly: GCA_029856105.1. Taxonomy (GTDB): domain Archaea; phylum Asgardarchaeota; class Lokiarchaeia; order Sigyniarchaeales; family SOKP01; genus SOKP01. The sequence goes on from JAHQWH010000189.1 coordinate 62,824, forward strand.
TGAAATTATAGATCAAAATATTTAAACTCCTAAAATTTCAACATATATTAATAATTTTACACCAAATCTGAGGGTAAAATCGGGTTAACGAGCAGATTTCGAAAGTCCTTAACTGAAGGGAATTCACCATATTTATTTATTATGAGTTTTGCTCCAGAATTATAGGAAAAAACAGTTGTTGAGTATATAGGGTTAGAAAGTGAATTTATTTGATTTTTTATGTTTTCTTCGTTAAAAATTTCAAAGTTTGTTGCATATTGAATTAAGTCCTCATTGTTCCACTCGTCAATAAGAGCATGATAAGCGAAATTATACCAAAAAAGCGATAATTTTCCTTTTACTTTGCTTTGTGCTATTAATGCTTCAATAGAAGATTCTATTGACGGGTCTGGACATAATTCTTGTAAACTAACTTCAGCTTGTTCTTGATAGGAAGTAAAGAGCGCATTCGCGGCTAAATCTGCAATTCCTTCACTAATTATTAATTTAGGTGAATGTAGCAGCAATATTGAGTGTTCGAACTGATTTAACTCGCGATATAACCTCTGTTCTTTGACCACAAATTCCGTGTGGTGTCCAGGATATCCTTCGTGAGTGGCAAAAAACAAAAACGCCGTCCAATACATACTATAATTCGGATTGACTTCTAATCGTGAGCGAAAATTACCCAAGTACCATTCATAGCATGGGAATTTTATTTTTTGATTTTTTACTAACTCTACAATGATGTGTTCTTTTTTAGGTAGAAGATCGACAAACAATTCTTTAGTTTTCTTTTCTGCGATGTTAAGCGCTTTTTTAAACAATACAAAAACATTCGCTTCAGGAACCGTTCGTTGCACTCTTATTTCATTCATTCGCTCTTTTAAGCTTCCAGATCCCTTATAAGCCTCGTTAAACTCTTCTTTTAAGTTATCTAATTCAGATTCTTTAACGGGCCGTAAGGCTACATCGTATAACCTTAAAGCTTGTTCCTTAATAGTAATCTCGATACCGTTTAAAATCTCGATCGAAGTCCTCATCGCCGTTAACATCTTTTCTAAGTATCGCTCGCGATTTTTGTCGTAACCTTGTTTAAACAAATCTTTTTGTAAAGCTTTGCAATCGGTTAAAAGCTTGTTTGGTGAAATTATTACCTCATTGTCAACGATTTTACGTAATTTTTTAGGACCAATATAAAAATCTACATATCCCTTATTGTGTTTGTCTATGTGAAGTGTTAAACACAGAAATCTTTTTCCATATTCAGATAATTTCATAGTTACACCCGGTAATTTTGTCTTTGTAAAAGTAAGTATTTTAATTATTAATAAATATTTAAGTTTTTAAATAAATATCTTATCTAATTACTTTTTTAAATTTCTCTTCATTAGCTTTCAAAGTTAATTAGAATTTTCTCCAAAACCTAATTGTGAACCATCTATTTTATTCTTAATTATATCGATTGCTTTTTCGAGCGCAATAACAAGGGAAAACATTCCAAAATTAGTAGAAATATTGTTCTCTAATTAATTAGAGTAAAGTTGAAATGTAATATTTAAATTAAAAATAAAAGGAAAAGACTATAATATTAATAATAATAATAAAAATTTATTGAAGGTGTTGATATATCAGTCTAAGACAATACAATACGGAATTAGGATTGCTCATAGATAAGATTGTTAAAGTATATCTAGAAAAAGACAAATTCTTTGTTGGACAATTAAAAGGCGTTTCGGAAGATAGTAACCTGATTTTAAATAATGTGAAAAATGAAAAAGGTAAAACATTCCCAAAAATGTTGATAAGAAGTAGTTACTATCATTTTGTAACGGTAGAAGAGGAGCCGTTCCCAATGCAAGCTTTGGCAAATAGAATTGCTACAATTTTTTCAAAAGGACATGTGAACTATATTGACGATCAAAATATTATATCCATTTTGAATGGTAAAATCATTGTAGATGAGAACGGAGTGAGAGGGACTGGTCCTTCTGCTGATCGCGTAAAGAAGATATACGATCAATTTAATCTTGATTTAGAAAAGGACTAATTAATATCCTTATTTTTTTAAATTTTTTTAAGTAGATTCTTTTCCTTTGAACGCGTTTAATAAGTTTTTTAGGTTTAAGTCTTGAATTATATTTTTCAAGATTGCTTTTCCTAATGGGGTAATTTTTATTATATCTAGATCTTCTATTTTTCTTAAATAATCATTTTCAATTAGGAACTCAACATCAGTTGCCCAGACTTCCTTAAAAATATCTTTTAGATCACTAATCTTTATGTTTTCATCTACTTCCTTGCTGAGGGCAAGTATCAAAGCCAAAGTACCATATTGAGAAGGTGTAATGCTGTCATCTTTACCCTCAGAGGTTAAAACGTAGAACTTTTGATCTAAAAAATTAGATTTTATAAATTCAAAACCAATTTTCTTTAAATTTAAATAAACTGTGCTTATAATTTGTTCAAAATCGAAATTTATACTTAAATTCTGGAGATCTTCTTCTCTAATCATTTTTTGGGGGCTTGTTAAAATAATTTTAGTAATATTTTTTACTGCTTCTTCAAAATTTGTAATTTCCATATTTTTTCTTATCAACTCTCTTCAACTTTTAAAACTTTTAAATTCTCAATTTCTTTTTTTAATTCTAAATTTGACATAAGAAAGATTAGTTTAAAATTAGTTAGATTATCATTATTTTCTAATATTGGTAATATTTTTCTAATAGTTCTGTAAATGGAACCACCTTTATTATAAACATTAGGAATGAATAAATTTGAAAACAAGATATTTTCAGATTTCATAAGGATTTTGATAGAGATGAAAAAAGCAATTATGAAATAAATTTTTTCGGGAGTTGTTAATCCTTCAAAATTGACTTTCTCTTTGTAATTTCGTTTAAATTTTGTTTGGATAAGAAAAGCCATGTTATCGTTGCTAACTACGAGCTGATATATAATTTCTAGATGAATTTCTTTTAAGAAGCTATTCAATAAAATTTCAAGATCGTTAATAATAATCTCAAAATTCTTAAAATTTTCAAAGCTTTTAGCAACTTCTTTTTCATTAGTAGAAATAATGATTTTATCACTACCAATTTTCAAAATATTATCAAACTCTCTCAATTTTTCAATTATTAGAGTTAAGTCGCTCAAATTATGAACATTAAATGAATCTTCTGGAATCGAAATTTTATCTAACTCCGAGGTCGTTTTTCCAATCTCATCTTCAATCTCCACGGATGGTCGTACGGGTTTTAACATTAAATTTTCAGGTTCTTCCTCTGGAGAGTCTGTATTTGTTTTTTTGTTTTTTTCGTAATTAGATTTTACTTCCTTTATTCTTTTTTCGTCCTTTTTTATTGTTTCTAAGAGTTCCTCATAATCATTTTTATATATTTCATAATGAGGAGTAAGATTTTCTTGTTTCACTTTAGTTTCATTTGTTCTTGATCGAATTTGTTTAATTTCGTATTGAGCTTCTTTCGCTTTTTTCTGAAGAGCTCGTATCTTTTCGGCGTTAGTAAGATTTACATTAATTCCTAATTTCGCAATTGAGTCGTTGTTTTTTTCATTTAAAGAACCCTCGATTTGTCGCGTAATTCTATTAATTTGATTAAAGCATTCTTTTTTAGTTTCGTTTAGATCTCGAATCTGTAGATCATAATTTCTTAATTCTTTTTTTATTTGATCGATCTGGTTTTTTTGCTGAAAGTAATCCTCTTCTAAATAATTCAATTCTTTCCTATTTTTTATTATAGCCTCATTTAATTTTTTAATTAAGTCAATAATTGATGCTAGATCGCTTGATTTTTTGTAAAGTTTTGATAATTCTAATTCTTCAGATAACTGATTCTTTTTTTGCGTTAAGAAGATATATCTGAAAATTTTCAATAATATTTCAGTAAGCGAGTTAAAGTCAGAAAAAGTTTCTAAATTATATTCCATAATTTTGCGATAGTTAGATAAATAATCCAATATATTTAGAGATTTATCTAAGTTAGAAAAATTAATGTTTTGGTTTTGAAAAAGATTAATAAATTTTTTAACAGGGATTAACTCTAAATTTTCGATAATTTCTAAGAAATCTTTATTCTTATATTGATTTAGAGCATCTTTTTTGAATTTACCAAGAATTAATGTAAATCTATCTTCTATTAATATTTCTTTCGTTCCAACTGAAAGCTTAAAATTATTTAGACTAATAGGTAAATTCACTCCTGATTCTTTTTTAATCAGATTCAAAATGATTTTTGAATTCTTTGTATTCTTTTTCTTTTTTTTTCTTTCTTTCTCTGATTAATTCGATAGGGTCTTTATCATTATCTTTTTGATTCAAATAATTTTCCTTAAAATTTTTATCAAATTGCAATTTAAACTTTTGAATTTTCTCTGAAACTTCTTCTGAAAGTTCTAATTTCTTTTGATTTCCATTTACGATCACATCAGTTAATTTTTCACGCTTTTTTTTTCGTTCTCTTCTTTCAAATTCTTTATCTGAGAATTTCAAGTAGTTTGTATAGGTTTCTGTTTGTTCTTCTTGTTTTTTTTTTAATTCTTCAATTTCACGTTTTTCTTTTCTTTTATTTACAAATTTTTTTTTTGCTAATAATTCTTCTTCCGTTAGTTTATTCTCAACAGTTTGTAAGAAATCTTCATAAGTTAACTCATGATTTAAATAGAATTGTTGTTCAAATTCTTTAATTAAAGAAGAATCTATACTGTCAGGAAATCTACTTAATTCGTCTTTTAATCTTTTATCTATTAAATTACTATAATATTTTTTTAATTGTTCGACAGAACTTAAAAAGAGAGAATTTCGGTTTAGAGCATCTATTAATTCTAACCATTGATTTATTCCAATGGAAGAAATATAAGATGTTTGACTAATAATTTTACTAATTTTTCTATTTTCAATTAAATCTAAACCAATAATTCTAGTATTAATTTCATTTAAACTAATTAGCTTTAGATGCTCTTTAAAGTCATTTTTGTATTTATTAAGAAGTTTGTTTTGTAGGTCTAGAAATCTATTTATGTTATTGTTTGAGATCTTTTCTAAGTTTTGGTAGATATTACTTAGAAAATTTGTTAATTCGTTTAATTGATTACTAAACGATTCATCGTCGAAATATTGGGATATTAATCGTTTTTCTTCTTCTAATTTCTCAGCGATATTAGTTATTTGGTTAACTTTTCCTTGAAGATTTTCTATGGGAGATGTATAATCTCTAATTTTTTCGAGGTTAAATAATTGATTTTTCATCATTTTTAGCTAAAAATTATATTTCGAAATTAGTATCTTCTAATACGTTATTATATCTCTGGAGGACTAAATAATTTTTTATTATTATTTTCAGTTCTTTTCGTTCCTGTATAACTTTTATTCGGATTGCTTAAAACATCTTGTCTCTCAACATGAATTGCAGTGCCTCCAACTAATTTTAATGAATTGTAAAAATGTTCATAAGTTAAACGTTCTGAATCAATAGCCTTCAATAAAGATACTTTCGTACCCCTTTCGATATCTGAGCCAGAATATCCAATAGTTAATTCGAGGAAGCCCTTTGCTTTGCTCTTTTTGTTGAGTTCATCCCATAATATATCATCTTTGAACTCAGTGATGGTATAACCTAATTTACTTTCTAAACTTATTGTAATTGCCTTAAGTCTTTCGTATTCGTCATTTAAATTAGCTAAAATCGATTTATCAACCCCAATTTTTGCATTTTCTACCTTATTAAGGAAAGATTCAATGATCTGCTTTCTTACATGAAAATCGGGGAATTCAAAGCTAAAATGAAAGGTAAATCGTCTCCAAATAGCTGAATCTAATTGGTTTTGATGATTTGTTGCCCCAAATATAGCTAAAGGTACGCCTTGATAATTTATTCTATCGATTGCTTGTAAAAATGATATAACCGCGCGTTTAATTTCACCAACTTCGTGAATGTTAGATCTTTCAGAACCAATAGAATCAATTTCATCGAAAAATAATATAAAAGCACCTCTTTCTTTCGCGATTTCAGCTGCTAAATCCACAACATTTCTAATTTGTTTAATTGTATCTCCTAATAATGGTGATACCAATCTATCAGTTTCTACTACACATATTGGAATTTCATAATGCTTTGCAAATCCTCTCGTAAGGGAAGTTTTACCTGTGCCTGGAGGGCCATATAAAAGAACTGTTAAGCTGGGATTAAGTTTTGCTCCTTTTAACTGTTCCGTAAATTCATTATATTTTTTTAAAGCTTTGAAAAAATCATGTAATATTTCTTTTTTAACCTCGTTTCCTAAAATAGCGTCAATATTATCTTGAATGTCGAAAGGAAAATACACTGCTCCATATTTACCCATCCTGTTTTTAATTACCTCGTCGGTATATGTTTTTATTTCTTCCACTTCTTCATTTGAATTGCTAATTTTTCTCATCTCATTTTATTGTAATTTAATTATTTTTTCTTTCTTTATCAAATTTTTCACAATAATCTGCTATTTCATTAATAAATTCTTTAAGATTATCAATTTGAGAACCAATAAAGTTAAAAATTTCTTTTCTATATTGAGGGGAATCTCTTATCTTTAGTTTATCTAAACCTAAATAATTAGGAAAACATACGAGTTTCATTAAATAAGGTAGAACTTTCTCATTTGTTTGTAAATCTTTGAATATTGGATAAAAAATATTTTGATCAGATAATTTCCATTTTAAAATTCCCATGTAAATTAGAAAGGCAAAATTCATTGAAATCCAATTTATCAATTCTTTTGATAAAAATCCTCTCCTTTGTGAAGCTAACGCTAAATAATACAAAATTAAAGTTTCATTGCTCAATTTTGGTAATAATCTTATTTTTTCATCGGATTGTTTATTCTCACGTATGAAATTATTTTCTAGCATTATATCTACTAAATCTTCTTTTGGTGCAATGAAGATTTCGTCAATAACACGGAGTCCAATGCGCTCGGCAATTTGGTTTATAGCTTCTTCCTCAGCATTAGCGATTGAATCAATATATGGGTTAAAAACTTCAGTTTTTAATATCATAGGAAGTTCTTGATTACCTCTTTCAGGGAATTCTCCAAAATTTGGATCTAAATTGTAAAGAGAAGTTATATTGTTGATTAATTGATAAACTTTTGGAGACATACCAGGAATTTCAAAAAAATCTGATCGTTCTAATTTTTCCCGATAATAAGTATGGGGTTGGAGTATATGTCGTTGGCACTCATATAAATCCGAAGAGTATTTTAGTAATTTGTTATAAATAATCATTATATTTCTTCCTCGGGAAAATAATCTTTCTTCTATGAACTTCGTTAAAACATATAAAAATGTTTTTTCTAAACTTGATTCGTCTGGATTGGTAATATGCCGTAAAACATTCAATGCACCAATGGATTCGTACAAAAATTCAATGATATAATCTTTTATATCAATTATTGGAATGGTTTCCCTATACTTCAATATAAAATCTTTAATTATATCATAAACATTTGATCTATACATCGTATAAAATTCTGATAACGCTCTTACTTTTCGGATATTTCTTTTTTCTTCTTCTTGGCGAATTTTATCCAGGATTTCAATATCTAGTAGTAAGTCAGCGTCTAATTCGATAATTTTTCTCCTTGTTTCTCTAAGAATTGGGCGCATATGACTTATAAAAGTTAAATATCTAGGTAGAATATCAGTCCACTTCTCCCTTTTTCTACCTGATTTTACCATTCTAGTAGATTTTTTTTTGTAACTCATAGTTTTCACTCTTTTTTTTTAACTATATTAACTTTCATCGTATCCTACTACTATTTCCGTGAATATATTAGCGATCTCCACGAAAATTGGTATTTCTACACGCACCAACTCTCCGAGAATCCACTTGTTTACATCTTTCAACAAGAAACGTATCTGATTCATTATTTTTTTATTAATTTCTGAGTCTATTATTTTGGTTAACCATAAACCTCCTCCTAACCTATAAGCAATAATTTTTATTAATGGTTCAAAAAGAGGGTCTAAGACTTGTCTCATCATCCACGATTTTGGAATAACACTCATATTATCTTCGTTAAAATTAGGATCGTTGAGAATGGGGTTCGTCTCATCAACAGATAATTTTGGCATAAAGCTTAATAATAGAATTAAAGCAAATATAGCAGAGATGCCGTTTATTGTATAAGAGCCCCCAATCTTCTTAATATCGTCTCTATTTATTGAAACATTAGCTAAAAACATACAAATAAAAACATTTCTGTCGAAGGCATCAGACACATAAGCATAACCTAATTCCTCATCAATTATTAAATATTTTTCTTCAAGGATTTCAATAATATCATCTGGAAATGTGTAAAAAGTGTAAACTTTCTCTTCACTTCTTCTAACATCCTTTTTTACAACTAACTCTTTTGAAACCAAACCAAACATTTTAACAAGTTCTTCAAGTTGGTTTTTTATGTAATGACGAGGTTTATTTGGATCACCAAACATAGCATAAAATTGATGATCTATAATATTAAAATCATTTCTTTTACTAAAGGCTTCTACCATCCTATTTATTATGGGGCCTTGTGTTCCTGAAGCGATTGCTTTCGCTTTTGATGTTACAAATCCATTTAATAACTCGTTTATAATAAAATCTTGTTCATGACTTCTAGATTTTAATATTTTATCAAAAGCTTCAGAAAAAATTTTTGTATTTGGAAAAAATGCGTTTTGAATTTTATCATTTATTGATTTTATAAAAATATCTCCATTATTCTTTGGAAAGTGGAGCTTCATATTATTCAGTCTTTGTACTAGAGCCTCTTTTGCCCCTGGAATGTTTTCCGCATCTCTTTTTTCCAATTCATCGATTGCTTTTTCTAACCCTTTATTAAATTGCTGAAGTAATTCTTTCCAAGTAGGATTTTGAATTTCTGCCATTTTTTTCACTATAGATTATAATTATTTTAAAATTTACCATTTTAATTCTGCTACAATTTTCTTTAAGGCATCAATTAATGGATTTAAAAGTTTTTTATCATAAAGGTTCGGAGAACTTACGCCTCTTTGGGCTTTCCAACCCATTTGTGTTCCCCCTCCCATTTCTCTTTTTCCATATTTTAGAATATTGCTTAGGTCTCGCATCCACCAATAAAATCTTAACCATTTTTTATTTGGATTATCTTTAGAATGAATAACTGCCAAAGCTTTCCATTCTCCCATTAACCACTTTACTGTAATACCGCTTACAGGTAAATAATAATTAATAGGAAAATTAGTTTGAAAACTTAAATCGAGATCTTTAGAAATTATATTAAAGATTGGCTGGTTAAACCCTTCTAATATGACAATTTCTCCACAATGTTGACATTCATAATGAGATTTCATTTTTTTCATTTTTTTTTGACATTTTGGGCATGTCCTGTTTTCAATAATTCTATATTTAATAATGTCTAAGTTTTTTTCTTTTTCTAAGGTTTCTTTTGTTTTAGGTTCTCGCTTTCCGTACTTTCCTTTCCAAGTCCATATCTCGTCGAAAGAGTCATCAATTTTTTCTAATGCGGAAATAAAGTTTTTCAGAACATCCTTATCATAAATTTTAAACATCCCCGCATGTTGATAACTTTTCCACCAAGAAAGTCTTACGTATTTCTCATTCTTTAAGTAAGCACTATGACAAATCAAGACGGCGAATAAACGAGTATCACCCTTATTTATCACAATCCCTTTTTCTGCTATTTCATATTGTTTGTTTAAACTTACATTTTTATGAAACCACTCTCCATCTAGAAAAGTTCCTATAGGGGATTCTTCTTTTATTTTTTCTACATCTATACTTTTTTCCTTAATGATTTTCTTACATTGTGGGCATTGAAAAATTCCCGTAATTAAGGGTTCCATTTCAACATTGCATGCAGAACATTTCATATTTAGTCATCATTACTGGTTATAATATATCTTTCGTAATCTAAATTTAATAATTTTAATTCTTTCTTTGTAAATCTTGTAATCTTACTATTAATTTTTACCACATCTTCTCTAAGATCAATTAAAGCATTTTGAATATTATTTACAATATTTTCTTCGTTAAAAGAAACTTTCTCGATGAATTCAAGATAATTGTACTTTTTTCCTTTTCCTGAATAATATAATTTAATTTCTGATAATTCAGTTTCAATTTGTTTCAATTGATATCTATATTTTAATAAAGATAATAAATTAGAATTCCAATTTTTAAAGATTGGATTTTCTTTATCAATTCCATCGTAATTAAATTTCTCTGGAAGCTCTACTTTTTCATCTTTAAGAAATTGGATAATATCTTTATTTTCTTCAATAGCTTTATTTATTTTTCTAAAAACGATTTTATTTTTCAATTTAGGCTCAAAAATTTCAATAAATTCATCAATTTTGTCCTTAATCTCCAAAAATCTTTGGTAAAACCCTTCGACTGTAATCTCAATTTTAATAGCTTGAAAAATATTTCCATACTGGTCTAAAATATAATAAAGATCATCTGATATTTTAAAATCATGATCACCTATTTCAAAAACAAATGGGTGGATAATGTTACCTTTTTCGCATCTAACTCCTTTTAATTTATTTAAAGCCAGATTAAAATTCCGCTTGGTTAGAAACTTAAATTTTTTATTTATTAGTAAAAATAGTGTATGATCTGGTACTGAAATTGTATTATTTTCTATCGTTACTGTCTCTTCTCCTAACCGGATTATAAAATCACCGTCTTTTTGTTCAAATTCTCTTATACTTCGTATATTTTTAATTAAACCTAAATCAATCGCAATTTCAATAAATTCTTTACTCCAAAAGCTTATAATATTATCTTTATATATCTCATCTAATATTAGGACTCTCTCATATGATTTTATGAGTTCTTGATTACTAAAATCCTTGAATAAATCATTTCTGATGACATATAAAAACAAAATGATATATCTCATATCAATGTCGTCAAGAACTGTCTCTATCAAGTTCTTATCGTGATCCATCGACAAACCCGTATGTTCCATGCCTAAAATCCACTTGCTATATTTAAAATGAATAATTTATATCAGTTAAAAAGAGTAATTAAATAAATTAAACATCCCTAAAAAATTTTTCGATTTCCGTCATTCTACGCATTGAAAAAGCTAAAATTTTTTAGTTTTAATCTCTTTTTACTTAATAATTAAGAAACTTAGTATTTATTAATCAGATGATTTTTTATGGGAAGGAGAAAAAGAAAGCAACAATCTTATAAAAGAGTCAAAACAGTCCCCAAAATTTTTACTTGCCCAAACAGGTAATTATGGTTTTCCCATTTACCTTGGATTGTGGGGAAAAGGCAATAAAAGTAGAAAATTTACGAAAAAGTGTTATAGCTACAGTGAAATGTGGTCATTGTGGTTTAACAAAGGAAGTTCTGGTTAATTCCATATCAGAACCTGTTGATGCTTTTGGAGATTTTATTGATATTCATTATGCTGATCAAGAACTTCAGAGATTAGAAAAACGCATTGAGAAATTAATAAAACAAAACGAATGGGGGGAACTTGCATTATCCTACTCAATTTTATCGGATATTTGTAAACTTAAAGTTGTTCAAGCTTTAGAAGACGAAGATAAAGTAGATCTTGATGAGGTTAATAAATGGAAAATTAAAGTTGAAGAATATAAAAGGCTTGAAAAAGATGCTCTACTTCAATTAGACACGCTTGAATTGGAAAAGGGTATTAGAACAGACGACGAATCTTTATTTTCAGAGCACGATGAGAGTGATATGAAAAAAGAAAAGAAAATTGAAGATATCTTTGACGATCCTGGTTTTCTTGAATTTTAAATAAATTGATTTCTTTAATTAAGCACTTTGTGTTCAATTCTCTTTTTAACGGTAAGCGGAATATGTTTCCAAATCGGAAGTTTTAAGATTAAATTGAAAAAGCGAGTTCGATTCAATTTTTTTTTTAAAATAAAGTAACTCCAGTTGTAAAATGCTAATTTATTAAAGAGATTCATTAAGTTCACACCAAATAGATTATATCTTGAAGTTAGAAAACTTGCTAAATATGCACCTAATCGCTTATTTCGTGGGATTGATTCAGGATATACTGATTCTGATAGAGGTCTATTGAAAATTTCATAAATTGAAAAAATGGGTATAAGATCATCTAAATATTCATTTACAATTATATTATAATTTGAGTTCTCTAACGATAAAGCAGAAAGCTCATTTAATTTTTTTAAGGCAAGATTAAATTGTTGTTCCTTAAAATAAAGCCACATAGTTCCCATTGTATCTCTCAATTTCACTAACTCATCGATAATTTCCTTTTCTTTAAAAGAAAATGAGTTTTTTTTCTCGAAATGTGTTATATAAAGTAAAAATATTGAATAAATAGAGGTATTATCAAATTCAGTTAAAATATTATTTTCCTTAGCCTTTTGGAGATCAATTTCATTATTTGATTTATTATGGATAGAATGAGTATATAATGGTATTGTCCATAACATTTTCAAAATTTTTTCCATCAGTCGAATATGGAGCGTATATTCTTCAATTTTTGAAAATTTTTGAGATCGCTTCAAACTAGGAACTGAAAAGGTTTTAGATTGATCGATTCTAAATTTAAATCTATTAATTCTCTTTAATTTATTAATCAATTCTTTTCTTTGTTTTTTATTTATTAAAATCTTTTCAATTAGCAACTTCTTTATTGATATTAACTTCTTTATGTAGATATAGAAATCTACATTGTATTTTTTTACAATATAATCGTGCGTTATTAAAGGAATGCTTATTGTTTGTTTTTGGGTTTTAGTCTCAATACTCATTGCATGGTCCCCTATAGTATATGAAAATGTAATTGTTTCAAGAGCTTCTTCTAAACGGGAATATACACCTAACTTTTTTGGATCGTGTGTGAAATAACCGTGCAAGAGAGTATCGATTCCTTTAAACATATTATTTTCATATTTTGAAATTATAACAGATTCAAATTCACCAGGATGATGCCTTTTAATGCCGTACCGTTTACCCACAAGAAAGATTGCTTGATTAGCTCTATGACATATGGTATGAGACCACCTAAACAATGGTTCTAATATTTTTCCAATTGTTAATAAATATCCATAAAATTCTGGTCCAAAATAGATAGGGAATCCAAAACCTCGAGATGTTGAAAATGTAAATTGGAAAACATTCCTTGTTTTCTCACCTTTTAGAAATCCGGGAAATTTATAGTGTAAAGCTAATCTGGGATAAAGTGCTCCCAAACCCAAATTCATCCACATCTCAAATAGAATTATGCTGTCAGGAAATTTGAATGAATCTTTTTTGATTAAGAAATCATCTCTCGATGTGTTTAACGCAGTTGGAATAGCGTAGAGCCAATCTTTATTGCTTTCTAAAGGATTTAGGCGGTTTTTAAACTTTTTTACCAACAATCGTTTTTTCTGGTTTTGTACTATAGCTTTTTTATAATAATAGTTATTCAGAACTCTAAAAAGAGAAGGAATTTCTAGGATTTGTCTTTGAAGATCATGAACTACTTTTACTTTAATAACTCCTGAATTCTTATTTGAGGATTGCTGCACTGAATTAACCGAATTAAAAACAAATAATTTCTTACTTTGATATATTTGTTTATCAATTTTAATTTTAATTGATTTGAACTATTCCTAAATTAAATTATTAAAAAGTGAAAATGAGTTGTTTTTCTAATCCCTATTTCCAAGTAAACTAAATGGATTTAAAGTTAAAATTGATTTTCATTGGGTGTTTCTTTTAGCGAATAAGGATTTTAACTCACCCATAATAGCCCCTCTTAAACTTACAGGGCTGGCTGGACGAGCTCCGCCAGGACCTCCGGGCGGTGGTGGACCTCCAGGTGGGCCTCCAGGTGGACCTCCAGGTGGACCTCCAGGTGGACCTCCAGGTGGGCCAGCTGGGGGCGGTGGGGCACTACTTGGGGCTGTAGGCGCAGCAATGACTGGAGCTGCCCCCGTACCTCTCGTTCTAAGTGCCGAAACATCATTATTTATAGAATTGATTCGCGATTCTAATGTTGACATTCTTTGACCAACAACCGCTAAAGATTGATCTACTAAATCTGGTATCCTTAGAATCATTGACATCATTTTTTCAACAATATCGCCAAACGTATTCAATTTTTCTTCAAGAGGGGCTTTTTTTGTTTCTTGCATGAAATTTGCGAATTCTTCGGCCATTTTACTCTCTCTAGTTTTATTAATAACGAACTTTCTTGTTAATTTTCTATTAATTATATATTTGAACTATTTAATAAATTTAAGCTCATACAAATTACAACTTAATTTAAAAAAAAATTATAAAAAAATATAAGGTATTTACTTAACTAGTTTTATTGACGGCATTTTTTAAATTAACCCAGAGATCATCAACTTCATTCTTAACTTGTAAAAATTGATTAATTTTTTTTAATAATACATCCCTTGCGCGATCAAAATCTCTTTGGGAGTCGTTCAATTCAGCCTCTAATATGTTTATCTTTTCTCCTTCGATTAAATCGTTTTTCCTTTTTTCGACAGATAACGCTTTTTTAATAACAACGCTTCTTTTACTGGCTACATCGCCTAAGGCTGCAGCAAACTCATATTTTTTTTCAATTAAATATTCTTTTTTTACTGCGAGATCCTTTATTGAATCTATGTATTTTTTATTTACTTCGATATATTCGTCATTTTTATGGATGATTTCTTGAAAATATTTGACCTCCTCGTCTTTGATATTTGATCTTCTCTCTCTTACTAGAGTTTGCATTTGCTTTAATACATCTCTAAAAGTCCTATTAACCATATCTCGTGTAAGATTTACTTTTCTCAGGTTATCAGCGTATTTTTTTTGAGAATCGATTAATGTAGTCTGGGTTTTCGCTAATTTTTTTATTTGGCTTACTAGCGCCTTCTCCATGTTGGCAAGTTCTAGTTCGTCTTCATGCGTAATTATGGGGCTCATAAATTTATAAATCTCCTATGTTTTGAAAAAAAATTTTTATTCTATAGTATAATATAAATCCTTCTGATAAATATATCTTTTTTGTGCATTATTGCTGATTCAAGTTATAAGTAATCATCCATATCTTTCTGATTATCTTGAGTGTTAAAAAATTTATTATAATCTATTTTCGGGATTATAGGCAATCTTTTTATTTGACAAGTGATCATATTTAGTAGTTATATACTGTTGTATATATTGTATAATTCCATAATATTTACTTACTATCTATAAGGAAAAATGGCAGTAAGAATATTATTTTTATAATTTGCTTTTATCACTTTAGCCTTAATATATTTTCCTATCAATACTTCGGAGAAAACGAGTGGTTTTTTCAATAATATTTTAATTCCCAGAGAATCGTTGATTTTCCCTATGCACTCGTTTTTCCATCTTCCCCCGGAAACGATTTTTACTTTAATAAGGTCATCCTTCTTAAATTCTAACATGGATGTTTTCGTTCTTTTATGAATACCAAAGTCTCTAGGCCCAAGTTTTAGTTTTATTTCGTACTTTTTTTCTAGTTTGGATAATTGTAAATAAAAATAACCCCATGATTTTGGTCGAATTTTTTTTAATTTTCTACCTGTTTTGTAAATTAAATATTTTTGGATGCCAATTTGAATTTGTTTCTCAGAATAACCTTCGCTTCTTAAATTAATGATCAACTTAATAATATCTTCTATATCTTTGTCGTTCTCTCCTGGAAACCAAACGGGTGCAATTAAAACATTAATGTTAGAATCCAAGAGGGAATAAATATTTTTTAAAAGGCTACCAACATCATATTTTGCACAATTGCATAAATAACAAGCAGTTTCCTCCTTTAGGCTATTTAAACTTATGTTAATTCGCGTTAAGTTGCTCTTTTTCAATTTATCAATAATATTTTTCGATAGTAATAATCCATTGCTTTGCATTGAAATAGTTGTTACTCCTTCGATATCAGAAAGATTTTTTACCAAATTAAAGAGTTCCCTATATAACAACATTTCACCGTAAGGTGCCAGATGAATCTCGATGTTATAATTTCCTTTCATTGTTATGGCTTCTTTAACTTTATCTATTAAATAATTTGAATCTATCACGAAATTAGTGTCGTAATCACCAGAACTTACGAAACAATACCTACAACGCAAGTTACACTGTGTTAAGGGTTTAAGTTCAAGAATGTTGGTCCCTCTGTCAATTATTCCTAGAAAATCAACGCCTGCTAGTGGAATTTCCGAAGTTCTATCGACATAATTTATGTTTTCATTCATAATCAAAATTTTTCTTATTTACATTTTATACCTTAAAATAGCAATCAGAGATCCTAAATTAATAATCTGTTGTCCTGTCGGGTGTTCACTACTTAAAATATGAACTTTACCGCCAATTTTTTCGACACCATTAATGATACTTTCGATTTTTAATTTTTGTTCTTTTGATGCCCCTCTAATTAAAATATCGGCGCAAAATAATTCCTTTACAGCACCTTTTTCTGTGGCATTAGAAATCTCGTCAAAACCAATGGCAATAATATCTGAGTTTGTACTAAACAAATTTAATATTTCTTCAATTTTTTCGGTTTCTTGTAATATTTTTACATTTTTTTTTATAATTTTTAATTCTTTTGATTTTAAAGTCTCTAATATGGCACTTTCAGTTCCGGAGCTGGCTTGAATGCTATAGATTTTTGGTAGATATGTAGATTGTGTTTTTTCTTTAAGAAATTGATTGAAATGATCCTTTGTACTTCCAGGGCCACATATAAGGATTGTGTTTATTTTTATATTCTTTATATTTTCGTCGATAAGTTTAAGAATCTCACCATAAAATTCTTCGTACGCTTTATTTCTATAAGATTGTTCATATCTTTTACCAGGAATATTTTTTTTTATAGTGGCTAATCTATTATGACTGAAATTTGTTATTATAGCTATAGTAGCTAAACCTGTCTCAATTGCAATTATTAACATTATAAAATCAGTTTCGAATTTGGACGATTCATTAAGACGTTTTATTTCGCTCTTTAACCATTTTTCTTTAATTATTGTTAGTTTTTGGTTAGGTTCAATATTAAAAGTGTGATATTTTCCAAAAGTGATAAAATCCTCCGGGCCTTCTAAGATAGTACCTTTTACTCTTAATCTATTTGAAAATTCATGAAAAGCGACTGATTCAACTTTTAATTTCAAGTACATTGGTTTTCTTTCTCCTTTAGAACCTTCCTTTAAAACAATTTTTCTGTACGTTCGTGCTGAAATTTTATCGTTTTTAGCTATTATGTTATAGAGCGTCCATAGATCGTTTAAGTCCTCTGTTTTAACAGTAATTACTTCTTTCTTTTTATCTATTTCCAGAATTTTCAAATAGATTATCTAACTCCAAATTTTAAATTTATATAATTAATGTATATATAATTAAGTATAGCATAAATCAAAAGACTAACTGTCTAAGGTTCTAATATCTTGGATAAAATAAAGAAAAAAAATAATAAAATACAACAAAAACAAAAAATTTGTTATTCTGCTCCTAAGGCTTTTTTGACCTTTTCTAATTCTTCCATTCGTTTCTTTTTCTCTTCTTCGCGTTTTTTTAGTTCTTCATCGTCAACTTTTTGGAGCGAAACACCTTTTTTAATTTCTTCTTTTAATTCATTACCTAATGGCGTCATTGTTATTCAACACCTTTTATTTTAATTACTTTTTTGGGTACAATTTTAATACTTTTTATACACAAATTATAATAGAATTTATTTATAAGTCTTGGTTTTTAGATAATATTAAATATTCAAAATCATTAAATAAGCGCTTTTCTTTTGCCGGTAATAGTTCTCTATTTTCTGTACAATCCGGAAGCCAAATTTTTGATACAACCAAATGGCAACTTTATTTTTAGAGTTCACATTTAAAACTATTTCTTCAATATTGTTCATTTCTTTTATTTTATTTAAAGTATATTTTAATAGATATGATCCATAACCTTTATTCTGATATTGTTTTCTAATAAGTAAATTAATTAAATTTATTCGATCTTCTCGATCTTGAATAACAATAATGAATCCAACAATTTTATTTGAAATATCATCTTCTATCAACTTTAAAAAGAAAGTGTTATTTATGATAAGATTGAGGATTGAATTTTTAGAAAAAGCATCTTTCTCGAAAGTATTATTTTCCAATCTGAATATTTCATCTAAATCCTTTATACTAACAGTGTTAATTCTCATTAAACTCCCAACTCTTCCTTAAATACCTTGATTGGTGTTTTTTCGGTTATTTGTTGGTATTCCTCTTCTCGAAATGGTGTTATTTCTACGATATATCCTTTTAAATTATTTTGATCAATTAACTTTACCAAATCTTTCTCGATCGCGAATGATAATGGTAATTTTATATTTAACCCATCATAAGATAGAAACTTACGAGGGACTTTTAATTGATTTAATAATATATTCTTAAACTCTTTTATTTTTATTTTATCACCTTCTATTTGAGCGAATATTAACAAACCATCCTCATTTATTTCCTCATAAGGTAATTTTATAGTTTTTGCTCGCCTTAAGTACCTTTCCCTCAATTGCCAATAATCCTTGGCAATAATCGTACAAAAATGAATTTTTATCTTAACTTTTGGAGCGATTTTTTTTATTAAAGTAATTGCAGTTTCATTACTATACTCTACAGAAGCTATTGTACCTTCTTTCAATTTAAAACCGCGTTCTTTTAAGCTTTGACTATTTGGTGAACAATACTCAAATTCGTTCAAATTGATAAATTCTGCACCTATTTCATCTAAATAAAATATCAATTCTTCAAGATTTTCAACATATTCCTTTTCTGGAATTACCGGAACCTCAGCGCCTACAGACATACCCTTATCCAATGCGTATTTTATAACGTTCCAATTTTCTTTTGGTGGGTTGAATCTAATTTCGTCTAATCCTGCTCGAGCAAGACTAATTGCTTTTGATTCGTTAAAATTAAGACCATTTGTATAAATGTGAACATGAAATTTTTTCCCCTTTTTCGCTTTAACATATTTAATAAATTCTATAGTGTTTTCGAAGTTGGGCTCAAATAAGGGATCCCCTCCAGTGATGCTCATACCTTTTGCTTTAATTTTATTAAGCTCGTCTAATAATTGCTCTTTAGAACTAATTTGAATTTCGTTAGCATAAGTTAAATTTTTATTTTTTCTCTTTTCAGATATCGGACAATACCACCAACAATGTTTTGGATTCTGACAGATTCCGTTTAGGAATAACACGGCTTTTGTGCCATTTAAACAGTACTGACACCCTTTGGGAATTCCCCTACTCTTTACGAAAAATGTATTTGATTTAGATTCTACTAGATTAGGCTCGCTCATTTTTGAAATAACTTCTTTCTCACAAAGGATTTTTTGTTTGCAAGTTTTTTTAGTACCACTTCGGTAGATTCGTTAAGATCAAGTAATCTTTTTAGAAATACCCCCGTTCTACCGTGTTTTTCTCTTTTTAAAAGAACTCTTTTTCGTTCATTAATTAAATCAATACTTACATTTACTTGTTTTGCTGCCAAATGTTCGTTTCCAATTATTGAATACTCTTCATGACCTTCTAAGGTAGGTTTAATTAATACTAATCTCTTGTCTATTCCAGGGACTCTGAGATTATCTTCTAATTGGTTTAGATTGACCTTTCCTCCAAAATCATAAAATTCCTCTGATTTTTTATCAAACTTAGATAATGGAATAGTAATACTCTCTAACTCGTTTAAATATATGTACAATTTTAATGTATCCGTTGGTGTTGCCATTATAATTTCTCTAAAGTAATTGTTGATACCATATTTTTCAAGAATAATTTCTATTTGATAAGGTGGTATTAATTGTAAAAAGATAATATCGATATCACTATCCTTATGAACATCTCCACGAGCAACACTTCCGTAGATAAACGGGTTTAAACCTTCTTTTGTAAACATCTCCAGTAATTCTCTAGACCGTTTTCTTTTTTGATTTAAGAGATTCAAATGATCTCTAGAGTATGCTACGGTATTATAATAATCTCTTAAAATTGTATCTTTTTTCATCAGAAATTATTCTTTTTTCTCTAATTTACTTATATTATCTATGTTTTTTATTAATATGCTTAAAAGTACCGTTTCGTAATATTTGAATGTGCTTTTTGCTTTTTGAATGGTACGATATTTGAATTTATTTGAATTTTTCAGGGTTTTATCGCTTAAAATCTTCTTATTTGAATTCCTATTTTTTAAAAATGGATTTAAACGCTCACTGAAAATAATAAATAATTGGAACTGTGGATTTGAAACAGTTTCTAAAGTTTGCATAATTATATGATTAGCCAAATTTAACCGTGGATTAATTAAAATTAGTTTAATGTTGTTTGAATCTTTTGTAATAAAATTATAGGGAAAGCTTTTTTTATCAAAATTCACGACAACATATTTCTGACTCAATAATTGAAATTCTTGGTTATAAATCGAGAAAAATGAAGGTATAATTTGTTGAGATTCTCTTTTAATATCTCTAATCGCTTTATTTTTTCCTTTATCAGCTTTTATTTTAAGCCAGATGTTAACTACATTAAAACCATAAGTGCTTAAACCTTCCGTCAATATTTTCAATAACATTTGTTTTCTATGCGTTCTTATTATAAAAATTGTAGGTTTAGACGAGATTTCTTCTTGAATTACTTTGGATTTAGTCAAATTCCACTTTTTTATGTAAATTGAGGGGCGATTTAAGTTAAAACTAAGAGCCTTAACCGTTGTTCGCGTCAAAAACTCGTTTGACAAAGAAAACCTCCATCTATACGCTTCTTTAAATATTTTTACGCTGATTAGAAGTAAAACTAACAAAAATATTATGATGGTATCAACTAAAATCCAATCCACTCGAAAGATATCAAAGGCCATAAGATTATCCAACTTTTATTAATTAATCTACAACTTCACTAATCCAATTTAAATACGTTTCGGAACCCTTATTAATCTTCAAACCAATGCATTCCGGTTCAGAATAGGAATGAAGTTCTTTAACTTTCTGAATTATTAATTCTCCCTTGCTTTCCTTAGTTTTAATTATTAATAGATGTTCGTTGTCCTCTTCAATATTTCCTTTCCACGAATAAATTGATAGTATATTTTGAATTATGTTTACGCATGCGGCTAGCTTACTTTTAACCAAAACTCTTGCTATTTTTTTACCTTCTTCAATATTTGGAACTGTAACTAAAAAAACATAAAAATCCATTTTAATCCCTTAGTCGTTATATCTAATATTTTATAATGTACATCTTAATTTCAATTTATTTAAGAAATTAGCGCCATTAGAAAATTGATTTATTCTGTAGTATTTAAATACATTATTTTGAATACATTATAAATGATAATCTCTTTTTTTTTAATCACAATCAATCAACCTATAAATAATTTAGAAGAATGGCTAAAAGTGATTGATAATTCTTTTATTGCATTTAATTCCTTTGTAGAATTGTTATTTGGGTATTTTAAATACATTTTTTTTGGAATTTTATTAATTATTGGAATTTTAACTCTGTTAAGTTTAAGAGGTACTTACTTTTTAGAAAGAATCAGATATAGTAAGGAAGAAAAGTTAGAAGATAATCCTATGACTAAACCACGATTAATCTTAGGCACAAGTTATATTATAATATCTTTTGGAATTCTATTCGATTGGTTCACATACTTTTTGATTGTTGTTTTAGATCCCTTGCCAGATCGTCTAATTTTCAATTTTATCCAATTATCGGATACAATTAACCTGTTTGATCTCAACAGAATTTCTGATATTAGTCAAGTAATTTACCCATACGAGAAAACAATATATTACATCGTTGCTTTATTCTCACTTGGTGCCATAATAGATATAACAATAAACATTTGTCAGATAATTAACGCTCGAAAAAGCGTAAGGAAATATTTTTTTTTTTTAATCGGTGGAATCGTAGACGGGATATTAACTGGCTTTACAACTTGCCTTCCATTATTCCTTTAATTAAAATTTCCCTTTTTCTTATTTTTTTTTGATTTTAAAACCGGTTTTAACAAAAAATGAAGATATAAATTATTAAAATTTATATAAATAATAAAAAAAAAATTATTATACTTTGAGGAGTTGATTGTAATCCTTCACAACGTTTACCTAATATCAAATTTTACGGGCATTTGTTTAGTTCATAGGAAGTATGGGACTATAGAGTTTAACCAAGATTTAGTATCTGGTTTTTTAACAGCATTAAAAGATTTTTCAGTAGAGTTCTCGAAAGGATCGGGCGAATTGAAAATCATTGATATGCAAATATTTTATCTCCTTCTTGTTTTTAAGGAAGGAATCCTGTGCACAGCAGCAGCTGATAAAAATGATGATGCAAAAATAACCCATAAAGTTCTTAGTGAGATTATAGATAACTTCCTGGAAAAGTTTGGAAACCTAATGGACTGGTCAGGAGATGTCAGGATGTTCAAGGGTTTTGAAAATGTTATGGATGTTATGCTAAAGGACGGTCATGTGTCAGAAGTCCCCTTAAAGATTCCCATCCTGAAGATATTTGAGAAAGATTTTGTAAAATCACGGAAGCAGATCGCTAAAAAAGGACTGGTATTGTCAGAAGAGGATTTAAGGGACGCTCAGAACCAGAAACCGATGTGGACATCAAAGCGACTTCCCTCCCAAGTAATTACACAAGGATTCTTGAATAAGGAACAATTTAAAATTGCTCATTTAGCGGATGGATTTCACACTATTTCGGATATCGCGGAGGAAGCAGGGGTGCCACGATCAGAGATAGATGTAATGATCGATGATCTGGATGACTTAGGGCTTTTAAAGTTTATCGATATTAAATAAGCAGTAATGGTTTTCTTTTTATCTAATTTCGGGAAATAAGAAATTGGGTTTAATTTTAAATTCCTCATTATATTTTAAAAAAAAATCTTCGATAAGATTTTTTAAATTATTTCTTGGTTTTAAAAGTCGTAAACATAAAATTTATGAAAATAATTTCACTTATTTAGTTAGTATGAATGTAATTAAGATTGATGAGAACATTTACGAAATACCGCCAAAAACTTTAATGGCGCGTGTAGAAGGCAAAATCGCGAAGTTTCAAATGAAAGTGCCGGTACATATTTATGCGAACGAGTACATATTGGAAAAGATCAAGAACGACAGAACGCTTGATCAGATTAGCAACGTTGCTTGTCTTCCAGGAATACAGAAGCATGCAATTGCGCTCTCCGATGCTCATCAAGGATATGGATTTTGTATAGGGGGTGTTGCTGGAACTGACGCCGAATCGGGTATGATTTCGCCGGGGGGTGTAGGATACGATATTAATTGTGGTGTAAGGTTATTAAGGACAAACCTTCACCTTAAAGACATCAATAGCTCAATTCCCAGTTTATTAAATGTTATTTTTAAGAATATACCATCAGGTTTAGGAAGTAAAGGTAAATTAAATATAAGTTATTCAGATTTAGATAATGTATTAGATAATGGTTTGAATTGGGCTTTAGAAAATGGTTATGCGATTGAAGAGGATATATTGCACTGTGAAGAAAACGGTTTTTTAAAGGATGCTAATTCAAAAGTGGTTTCCCAGAAAGCTAAGCAGAGGGGGTTAAAGCAACTTGGTTCTTTAGGAAGTGGCAATCATTTTATAGAAATCCAGAAGGTTGATAAAATCTACAATGATTCTATCGCAAAAAAATTAGGAATTTTTGATAAGGATCAAATAACAGTTATGGTTCATACAGGGTCGCGAGCTCTTGGTCATCAAGTATGCACCGATTCTTTACGAAATGTCGAACAGGCAATGAAAAAATACGATATCAAAGTTCCTGATCGCGAATTAGCTTGTGTACCAGCTGATACTCCCGAAGCAAAAAATTATTTAAGTAGCATGGCGTCTGCTGCAAATTTTGGGTTCAACAACCGTCAATTAATTACCCATTGGTTAAGACAATCTTTTCAAGATTATTTTAGAAAGAGTTTAGACGAGCTAGACTTTAAATTAATTTATGGTGTATGTCATAATATTTTAAAAATAGAGGAACACGAAGTTAATGGTAAAAAAATGAAATTAAATGTTCATAGAAAAGGAGCAACCAGAGCTTTTCCACCAGGACACCGAGATCTACCGCAAGATTATAAAAATATTGGTCAACCAGCTTTGATTCCTGGTACTATGGGATCAGCTTCCTACTTATGCGTTGGAAGGCCAAAAGCGATGGATCTTTCTTTTGGATCCACCGCTCATGGATCTGGTAGAGTAATGTCAAGATCCAAAGCTAAAAAAATATATTGGGGTTCTAAAGTTAAAGAAGATTTAAAAAATAGAGGAATAATTGTTAAAGCTGCTTCACCTAAAATAATTGCTGAGGAAGCTCCAGGGGCATACAAAGATATAGATCAAGTAGTACAAGTAAGTCAAGACCTTGGAATCATAGAAAAAATTGTAAGGTTAATCCCAATAGGGGTTGTAAAAGGTTAAATTTTTATTTTATTTATTTTCCTATATGAAAAAATTATTTTAAAGTTAAATATCAAATACTATATCAATTATGGTGCTTGCGTGTTTTTCTACTATATTCATAAAGGAATAAGTTATAGCCTTAACTTCAATTCCTATTTCGTGTTTATCCAAATCGAATTTTTCACCTTTTAGAGTAGCTTGCAACTTGTAATTATCGTTGAATTTTTCAATTTTACTTACATAGATTTGACTAAAAACAAGCTCATCTACATCAAAAATATACAAAAATTCCGAGAGAAAATCAAATAATAGGGCTTCTTTATCCTCAGCCTTAATTGTTATTTTTTTTTCGATTTTAGGAGTTATTTTTTTTAAGTCTGGCGTTATAGTCGCCATTAAACTATAAGCGGTTTGCGAAAAGGCTTCTTCTAATGATGAGCCCCAACTTCTTACCTGAACATCTGCAGTATGCTCTCTAAACTCAAATCCGGCTTTTTTCATACGAATCGTATTATTTTTAGTATAGATTTACTATAAATAGTCTCGTTTAAAATTAAATCTTTTGTTGTTTAATTTAATTTTCCTAGGAGTTTAAAATAATAGGTCTGAAATTGTAATTATATGTTGAGTACAATTCAAAGTATGTTTATTGATAACTTGCTTCTTTATCAAAAATTGGATATGAGAAAAATATTTTCTAACAATGAACTTTTACTTTTTCACTTCTTCCATGATATAACCAACATTTTTCCCCATAACATTATTATCGTTAAAGATATTGTGTTTTTCTTCCTTGATAACGAAAATTATTTTGAAGCGAAAATGAAATTGCCATACCTTCGAAAGAAATTTCAGCACAGAAGAATTGTCCTTGTTCGGGAAGAAAATATATTAGTTAATTTGATTTTTGGTTTTTTTCCTGATCCATATATTCATAAATTAAGAATAGAAAGAAATATTTATACTGGAAAAATAGAAATTATTGTGGGATTTCTCTCTTACGAAGAACGAGGAATTGCAGTAGGTTGTAATGGCGATTATATTAAAGCTGTGAACGAAATCTTCGATACTCAGATTAAGTTTGCGGAATATCAAGGATTTCCGGTAAGAATAAAATGTGAAGTAGTTAAGTTATAAATGAAATTACCAAGGAACATCTTTTAATTTTATTAGATAAGCAATTGTGTTAGCAATAAGGCTAACAGACGGAGTTAGAATTAGTAGAAAAATTATAATATTGATATCTGGGATAACATAAAAACCCGGAAAAAATAAAGCAGGTATTGAGGCAAAAACAATAGCCCCTACAGCAAAATCTAATTGATCTACAACCCAAAAAGGTGCGCCACTTTTTATATTAAACCTTCTCTTGAGAAAAGATCCTGCTAAGTCTCCAAATGCAGCACCGTACGAGCAAAAAATTATTCTAAAGCCCAGCATCAATATCCCTATTGGAAAAGGTCCACCTATAAAATAATACTGATAATAGGAAATGTCAGAGTACAATTTATAAATCCCTAATGTTGCTCCCGTTATTGGGATCTGTTGTATAGCGGGCCAAAGCACTATAAATAGCAAAAACAATGCGCAACTTAATGGAATACCAATGAATAACGGTCCTTTAATAAGTCCAGAAACGGTTTTATGATCTCCTAACATTCTTCTTCCATCACGCCAATTTTTTCCACGATCTAAAGGTTTTCCGCCGCCAACGATGACCATTCCAGCATTCGAGAAATATGCGGGAACGATAAAAAGCATGCTAAATATAAGGGTCGCCACCCAATCGGACCAAGTAAATAATACGGAAACAATTAAAAAGTTTAAAAATAGTAAGCACATAAAAATTACAGTTAAAAGTATTGCAAATTTTATATTTCTTCTCTTGTTATCTCTCTTATCACTATGTGTCGACATTATCATTCCTATAAATAAAAAATTAGATTGA
This sequence comes from Promethearchaeia archaeon, assembly GCA_029856105.1. Lineage (GTDB taxonomy): Archaea > Asgardarchaeota > Lokiarchaeia > Sigyniarchaeales > SOKP01 > SOKP01. Next base: position 89,258 of record JAHQWH010000189.1, read on the forward strand.
ATAATTTTTAATTAAAATTAAATTTTGGTAAATATAACTGAATATACTAAACCCTTAATAATATTGCTCCTTAAATAATTATCTTTTAATATTCCGACAATAATAATATAAATTATTGCTTAGATTGTTGCAAATCGAATAAAACGAGAAAAATGTATTAAAGCTTTAACATTTTATCAATAATTTTTCGATTAATAATTAAGTTTAAATAGAGTGGAATCGAAATATTTTATTATGCGATATTTCGAGTGGAAACTATATTCATGGTGTGATTAAATGTTGACGAATCAAAACGGTAATAACACATATTCTTTTAATATCGATAAGTTTTACCGAAATTACTTAAAAGGTCCAAATCTTTTTAGGAAGCGCGAAGCTCTCGAACCTTCATTCATTCCTGATGAATTACCACATCGAAACTCTGAGATTGAAAAGATTGCGGGTATAACTGCGTGTGCTTTAAAAGGGGATGTTCCACCCAATTTCTTATGTTATGGGATGACTGGAACGGGTAAAACTGCCACCGTCCGTTATGTTTCACAAAAATTAGCTCAACATTGCACTAATAATCCTCCATGGTGGATATATATCAATTGTACTGTAGTTTCAACGCCTTATAGAATTCTAGCTCATATCTATAACACTATTGTCGGAAGAGAGAAAATCCCAGCGACGGGTTTGCCTAAAGATGTTATTCTCAAAAAATTACTTGGTTTATTGGATCAAAAAGTTAAAAATAGTGTATGCTTTCTTGTTTTAGATGAAATCGATATCTTAATAGAAAAAAAAGGAGGAAATGAAATTCTTTATACTTTAACTAGACTTAATGAAAGCTTAGATTTATGTAGAACAAGTGTTATTGGAATCTCTAACAAACTAAAGTTTATGGAATATTTAGATTCAAGAGTTACATCGAATTTAGATGAAGAAGAACCAATTGTTTTTCACCCTTATAATGCAAACGAATTGGCAGATATTCTAAAATTAAGAGCTAAGATTGCATTTCATGAAGGTATTATCGAAGAAGGGGTAATAAAGTTGTGTGCGGGGCTCGCTGCAAGGGAGCATGGAGATGCAAGAAAGGCACTACAATTACTAAGAAAAGCAGGAGAGATTGCGGAAAGAAATCAAAACAAAAAAATTTTTGAAAAACATGTAGAAAATGCCCAAAAAGATATTGATAAGGATCACATCGTCGAATATATGTTATCAATGCCACTTCAAGCTCAATTAACGTTAACAGCTATTTTTTTGTTATCTAAGTATACCCGAGAACACATAATAACTTCGGGAGATATTTACGATGTTCATTCAGAACTTACAAATAAAGTTCCGGGCGTGAAACAATTAACTCATAGAAGAATAAGTGATTATATTAATGAGTTAGCATTATCAGGTTTAATTACTGCCAACACGAGGTCTATGGGACATTATGGGCGCACTAAAATAATAAATCTCGATATAGAAAGTGAGTTAGTAGAACGAGTTTTATCTCAAATTAAGAAAATACAGGATTATAAATTGTTAAATTACAAACCTATTTTGCTTCAAACTGATAAAGTTAAAGTAAAGAATATTGTTTTTAAAAAGTTAATTTAACTTAAAAAATCCCAATTATTAATTTCATTAGTAATACTTTCAAGAAAAAATGAAGCCGATTTTTCATTTTTTTTCTTTAAAAGTAAAAATAACTTTGCTAAATGTTTACAGAATTTTTTGTTCTCAGCTCTATTAGTTTGGAAATCATGGCAATTATGCTTAATGAATTTATCATTTATGGATATTTCAATATTATATGGAGCATCTTTAGAGCCTTTAACTTCAGCTTTAATGATCTTACCCTTAGGATCGAATTTAATTATATTAAATGCGCTATCTGATACGGTGACTGCTCTGTTTATAGTTCCTTTATCTAAAAACGCTTTTAATAGAGTATTAAACTTATTTAAATTATTTTTATCAAAGTTATCTATTTCTTGTGTTTCCTTTTTGGAAGATTCGATTTTTTTTAAAATTTGAGCTTTTCTTTTTATGTGCCAATTCTTTAATTTTTGTTCTAAATTATTTGATAATTTAAACATATTGTTAGGGATTTCTATTAAAAAATTGTTGTCAATAACCTTTTGTATGAATTGATTTGCGCCGTTAGGTGAAAAAAGGAATAATTCAAACGATAATTCATACAGTAAGTCACTTAGAGATATAGATGGGAGCTCAATAATTTTCCAAATATATAAAACCATCTCAGAATTGTTATTTCTTGGGATTGCAAAGTTCACTTAAAACTACCTATTTCATTTTATTTTAACAACTAATCAATTTTTTTAAAATCTAATGTAAAGAAGTTTAACGTGTCTAATTCAACAATGGGTACTATTCCTGGAGTAGGTATTATTCCAAAACTTCTCATATAATCAGTTTGAGCTTGAAAGCATCCTGAATTAACCAAAGTCACATTCCTATATTTTCCAGTCCCGTTAATATGTACATGACCTGTATGAAAAATGTCGGGAATCTTATCTAATAAAAGCAGATCTTTGTTAATAGGGGCCAATTGGGTTTTTTCTCCAAAGGTTGGCGCGAGATGTCTACAAATAAGAAATTCCTTCATGGTTTCAATGGGGTCGTTAATATCTAAATCGGGGATTAACATATTCATGTCATGCATACTCTCCCCATGATATATAAGAGTATTAACATTATGAGTTTTTATCAAAGAGGGGTTACCCAAACATTTTATTCCCAAATTAATTAAATCTTCACAATATTTTTTTGGTACCGCGGGTAGAGGTAATGCGTTTCTTACTGGTTCGTGGTTTCCAGACACATAAAAAATTTTAATGTAATCTGGAATTTCTGAAAGTAAATCTGAAGCTTTTTTAAACTGTTTATATATATCCGTTATAATCAAATCTTTTTGTTGGTTTGGATAAATTCCGATGCCATCAACTAAATCACCGTTAATAACGAGGTATTTTATTTTTCCCGCAATATCTCTTAAATTTTTATTATTACTTTTACCGTTTAAAAAATTTAGAAATTTTTTAAATAACCCTTCTTCAAATTCTTTACTACCAATATGAATATCCGAAATTAACGCGATAGATAAAGGATCTGGAGACATGTTTGGTTGAAAATTAGTCGGAATATCGATTTTTGAAATGGAATTGGCAAAAATAATCCCCCTTCTACCTTTTTCACCAGGATTAAAGGTTCCTTTGACAAACAACATCTGATCTTTGATAGTTCTTTCAATAATTTTGATATAATCCAAGTTATCAGAGTTGTTTTGAATTAAAACACTAATTATGCCTGTTAAATCCTCCAAAGTTAATAAATAATTTCCCTTTTTTGTTATATAAATGTTATTTACTAAACCTATTGTAGAGATTTCAGCGCTATTCGACAACCTAAAAATATTGTTAATATTAGTCGCTGAATTTACTTCTGGTCTTCTTCTAATAAGTTTTCGAAGTTGGTTAAATTTATCGAGCGTTAATTCGTAAAATTCATCGTACTTTCCATTCGTGTGCAATTTGCTCGTTGGATCTTTTAAAATTTCGAAAATGAAATCATAATCCTTTGCTACTGGTTTAAAAATAAAAGTTGATTTGGTAGATTCGTGTGTTTTGGTTTTAATTTTCTTCTTTGCGGGTATTTTTTCTAATTGAGTATATGTTGGAGTAGACTGAGTTCGATCTTCAGATTTCGAAGTTCTGATTTGGGTTTCAGAGGATATTGATGTAACTTCGTTGTTAAACAATTTAGTAACTGGTTTGCTTGATGAATTGAGAACATCTTTTGTGTCTATGGATTTCACATCCATAGAGAGCGAATTAGATCTGGAAATTATTCGCTTTAATGCCCTTTGTATTTCTTCGTTTGAAATTTCTTTTAAGACGGTTTCTGTTAAATGATTTTTAAAAGTTGGGATGAAACTAGTTTCTTTAATAATAATATTTAAGTTTTTCATCGGATTCTCGAGATTTACTATCCAGTCTAACATTGTAGGAGTAATATTAATTCCTGAGTTTACCAACTTATCTAAGATAACCCGTTTCTGCTCAGATTTTTCGTTTTTCAAATCCTTTTCTTCCAAAATAGAATTATTATAATTATAATGGGATTAAGTTAAAATGTTTGTTATTAAAGAAAAAACAAATTTTTTTTTAAATATTAGGGGCTGTATTAATTCTCATAACATCATTATAAATTGGAAATCTCTTCAAATTAAAATAACATAATTCAATCAGCCTATTAATAAAATAATTTATTTTGAAAGTGAATATTTTGAATAATATATCCCTTTTTTCTGCATTGAGATTTTTATAGTAATTTTAAGGTGTATATATTTTATGGTAGAAATGAGCAAGGAAATGGAAGCGTATTTTTCACAAATACAAAATGATGTAGATAAATGTTACGAGATCGCAGATAATGCTCGTCTAAAAGGATTGGATCCTGAAATTTTCGTAGAATCGCCCCAAGCTAAGGATTTGGCGGGAAGGGTTGAGAAGCTCGTAGGGCCAGAAGGTGTAGCTGAAGTAATAAGAAGTTTAAAAAAGCAAGGTAAAACTGACGATGAGATAGTGTTTCAAGTAGTTTCTGACATCCTTGACCAGAAAATAGTGAAGATTACATCATTAGAGGCTAGGGTTGAGAGAGCCATTCGAGTTGGGCTCGCTATAAAAACGATGGGCGTCGTTAGTGCTCCACTTGAAGGAATTTCTAAAATTTTAATTCGAGAAGATCGCCAACATAACAAATATTTATCATTATATTTTTCTGGTCCTATTAGAGCCGCAGGAGGAACAACAGCTGCGTTATGTGTGTTAATCGCAGATTATGTAAGAAAAAAATCAAATATTCCAAAGTATGAAGCGACTGAGGGGGAAATTGGGAGATATGTTGAAGAAGTCAAGTTGTATGATAGAAGAGTGCATTTACAATATCCTTCCTCAAATGATGAAATACGATTTGCTGTAGATCATTTACCCGTGGAAATAAATGGAGATCCTACGGAAGATGAAGAGGTTTCTGCTTTTCGAAAATTGCCTAGAATAGAAACGAATAAAATACGGGGGGGTGCTTGTTTAGTTTTAAATGACGGGATACTTCTTAAGGCACCAAAACTCCTAAAAATAGCAAAAAACATGAACTTAGAAGGTTGGGATTGGTTAGCAAAATTAAAAAAGATTTCTCAAAGGGATGAGAAAACAAGAAAGTTAGACATAAAAAATAAAGAAGAAAATTTCATAATTCCACCTAATTCAAAGTATGTTTCTGATATTATCGCTGGAAGAGCCGTATTTAGCCATCCTTCTAAAATTGGGGGGCATAGAATTCGATATGGGAGATCTCGTAACACAGGGTTAGCTGCTGCTGGTTTACACCCCGCAACAATGGTTGTATTAGATAATTTTATAGCAATCGGAACGCAATTGAGAATTGAGAGACCGGGAAAAAGTGCCAGTATATGTCCTGTTAGTTCTATAGAACCCCCCATCGTGAAGCTTAAAAATGGAAACGTAATTAGGATTTCAAATGTAAAAATAGCAAAAGAAGCGTTTCCAAATATTGAAGAAATCTTGTTTTTAGGTGATATTCTCTTTGGCTTTGGTGAATTTGCTGAAAATAATCATAGATTGGTTCCATCTGGTTATGTAGAAGAATGGTGGGCGTTAGAGTTAGAGAATGCAATAGAAGTTGAAGGAAATTTTAATTCAGAGATATACGAGTTTGTAAAAAACCCTTTTAAAAAGATTCCCTCTGCCAAGGAAGCCTTAACTCTAGCAAAAAACTATAATATACCGTTGCATCCACTTTATACTGATTTTTGGGGAAATCTCTCAATAAGTGAGTTGCAAGTTCTAATGGAAGCTTTAATTAATGGATTTGATGAAGTCAATAAATCAATCGAATTAAAAAATGAAAAGGGATTGAAACAGATATTAGAAAAAGCATTTATTCTTCATACTATTAAAGAAAGTAACATCATTCTAAATAAGACTACAATTGAAGTTTTTAATACAATTTTCAATTTAGAAGATAAAAAAATCGTTGATATAGGTAAAGACGACGATGTTTTCTCCTATTTCTCTAAAATCTCTCCCATAATTATTAGAAATAAAGCCCCCTTTTTCATGGGTACTCGTATGGGTCGACCCGAAAAGTCTGAAAGAAAAAGCATGAAAGGCGTCCATACGCTATTTCCTCTCAGCGATAAAGTTGGAAACACGAGGTTGGTCGAGAAAGCAATTGAAATTGGAAAAGTGAAAATTGACCTTTGTAGAAAAAAATGCCCCAATTGCGGAACAGTCACTCCCTTTAATCTTTGTCCTAAATGTAGAACACATACAGAATTTCAGAAGATATGTCTCAACTGTAATAAAAAACTATTTCACAAAAACGAAGAAAAATGTCCTCAATGCGGTAGCGAATTAAAATTTTCTGCAGAAGCTGGTTTTAATATAAAAAATTATGTCAAATCTGTATTAAGTTCATTGAAAACAACATTACCAAATAAATTTAAGGGTATTTTTGGATTAACCAATAAATTTAAAGTTCCAGAACCCCTTGAAAAAGGAGTTCTTCGAGCTAAAAATGGTTTACTTGTGTATAAAACGGCTGAAATTCGCTACGATGCTACTGATATTCCATTAACACATTTTAAACCAAAAGAAATAAAAATATCAATTAACCGGTTAAAAGAATTAGGATATAAAAAAGACTATAAAGGGAAAGATTTAATTGATGAAAATCAGATTTTAGAACTTAAGGTTCAAGATGTTATTCTCTCTGAAGATTGCGCAGACTATTTCATAAAACTTGCTAATTTTTTAGATGACGAATTGGAATTCTTATATGATATGAACAGGTTCTTTAATGTCCTAAAGAGAGAAGATCTAATTGGACATTCAGTAGTAGGTCTCGCCCCTCATACTAGTGCGGGAATTGTTGGTAGGATAATTGGTTTTACTCTGGCACGATCTATTTATGCCCATCCTTTTTGGCATGCAGCAAAAAGACGTAACTGCGATGGAGACGAAGATGGTATTATGCTACTTTTGGATCCTTTATTAAATTTTTCGAGATATTATTTACCAAGTAAAATTGGAGGTAGAATGGACGCAACTTTAGTAATTTCTTCAATTTTGGACCCAAATGAAATAGATGGTGAGGCTCATAATATTGATACTCTTTTTAAGTATCCTTTAGAGTTTTATATAGCAACCCAAAATTTTAATATGCCGTCAGAAATTGAAGAAAAAATGGATTTAGTTATAGATCGCTTAGGAACTTCAAACCAATTTGAAAATATTGGTTTTAACATACCAACAAAAGATATCAATGAGGGTCCTAAGATGACATCATACAAAACTCATAAATCAATGGAAGAAAAAATTGATGCCCAATTACACCTCGCAAAGATCATTCGAGCGGTCAATGATAAAAAAGTCGCTGAGAAGATTTTATCTACACATTTCAATCCAGACATATTAGGAAATTTAAGAAAATTTGCTATACAGAGTTTTAGATGTGTAAAATGTAACGAAAAATTTAGACGGCCACCACTTTCAAATGCAGGAAAATGTCCAAAATGTGGAAATAAAGTGATATTGACTGTTAATCGAGGAGGTATAGAAAAATATATCCCTAGAGCTATAAAAATTTGTAATGATTTTAATTTAGATAATTATACAATTCAAAGAATGGAATTAATAAAAGAATATGTTGAAAGTCTTACCAATAACCCTAAAATTAAGCAGCAACAGTTATCAAATTTCTTCTGAATAGAAACTCATTGAATCAATTGATCTTATTGTATGGAACCATTTTTTGTTTATTTAATTTTTTAAAAAAATGCAGGAGGTGGGAGATTCAATCGTTGTCGATGCGACTAAAAGCGTTTTTGAACCCACGAAGACCTATGTCACTAGAACCTCAATCTAGCGCCGTAGACCAGGCTTGGCAACTCCTGCATGAATTAAGAAGATCAATTTACTTAAGTTCTCTATAAATTCTTAAAGCATACAAAAAATTATATAATGAAAATAAATTAAAGCAATTTTAAAAATTTTCTTTTTGTTTGCCTTCTCTAGTAATTTAATTATAAATTAATTTATTTCTTAAATTTATAAATGAAAATTCTATTAGGTTTCTTATTTAAATAAATTTTTATTAAAAAGTTTTAACTATTTATATATTATTAATTTAAAATTTGATTGAACAAAAAGGAGAAATTGGGAAAGGTTGTCAGTTGACACAAAAAAGTTAGCAGCATTGCTCCAATGGTATAAACAGAGCCTTGGAAGTGATTTAGTCGCAGTTTTAGTAGTAAATAGAGACGGATTGATTATGGATTCTTTAATGGGTTCATCAGAAAAATCGCTGGATGAAGAAATTATTGGTGGTGTAAGTGCTTTAGTAGAACCTGTACTAACTAGAATTACCGACGAATTCAGTTCAGGATCCTTTGGAACGGGAACTTTTGATACCGAAGAATATAGATTCATTTTCTGTGAAGCTGGACCTGAAGCCGTTTTTGTTACGGTTTTGGATGCTATCGCGGGTGTAGATCCCGTTTTTCCTTACGCTTATTTAGCTGCTGAAAAGATTGCTCGAATTTTCGACGGAAGAACCGTAAGTCCCGTTATTCCAAAGCTAATTTCTGAGCAAGATGTAAAGCATATCCAACGAAAAGTGGATAAACTTCAAAAAATTAAAATAAAATCAGGAGAATACGCTTTTAAGTTAATTCTTGGAGGAGATGGCGCTGTTGGTAAAACGAGTATGGTACACAGATATGTTGAAGATTATTTTGGCACTGATTATAAATCTACGATTGGTACTTCAATTATGAAAAAGAAATGCTCATTTGAAGGGCTTAAAAGTACTGTGAAGTTTGTAATATGGGATTTAGCCGGGCAAGCTCAATTTAAACGCGTTAGACAATCGTACTTAGCTAATGCAGAAGCAGGAATTTTAGTTTATGATGTAACAAATCGAATATCTTTTGAAAATGTCAACAAGAATTGGTATGGTGAAATTAAAAAAGTGTCTCCTAACATTTCGCTTATTTTGGTTGGAAATAAGATAGATTTAGAAAATGATAGAGTAGTTTCTACTAAAGAGGGGGAATCACTAGCGGAAGAATTAAAGTTATCGTACATAGAAACATCTGCTAAAACTGGAGAAAATATAAATGATGCTTTCAAAATGCTTGCTTTACAAATAATAAAAAAGTTTATAGTAATGGAGGATGTGTAAATAGAGCCTCTGGGGGGAGTTGAACCCCCGGCCTACTGATGATTCGAACCAGTTGATTGGTTGATTTTACGAATCAGTCGCTCTACGACTAAGCCACAAAGGCGAAATATTTAATATATTAAATATAAATATTAGAAAATTATAAAATTTTACCAATGAATAACAACGATTATATTAGTTCAATAGGAGAAATAACATTAATAAGCATTATAGAAGAATTAATTTTTGAAAAAACTGGAAGAAAATTAATTAGAGACGATTCTTTTTTTTTTAAAATTATAGAGGAAGATATCCTAAAAAATATCGTTCTTAACTCGGACATGTTCAATGCAGCAACAGATGCTCCAGAACAAATGTCCTTTTATCAGATGGGACGAAAATCTGTTCTTATGAATATAAGTGACCTTGTTGTTAAGGGCGTTAAACCCCAAGGTGTTATTATTTCTCTAGGACTTCCTGAAAATTTAAAAGTTATAGATTTTAAATATTTGATTGAAGGAATTATCGATTATGTAAAATTGTGGAATATCAATTATCTAGGGGGAGATATTAACAAATCTAAAGAAATAATTATAAATCCGACTGTATTTGGTTTTAAGGATCCAAAAAAAATAATTTATCGAAAAGGTTTAAAACCAGACGATTTAGTTTTAATAAACGATAAATTCGGCTTAACTGGCGTAGGATTTGATATAATTTTAAATAGAAAAGAGAAAATAGAGGACTTTTCTAGATATAGTAGAGCTATCAAAAGTGTATTAGAACCAAACGATATAGGAATGGAAGGTATTATTATGGCGGATAACCAACTAGCAACGGCTAGTATTGATTCTTCTGATGGATTATCTAAATCTTTAAAAGATTTACTTTTGTCAAATCCTAAAATGGGGTTTGAAATTGAATTTAATGAAAACTTAATTCATCAAGATTCGATAAAATATTCAATAGAATACAATACCTCGTTAGAAAAATTAGTCTTTAATGGAGGAGAAGAATTTATTCATCTATTTACAATCGATGCCAAAAATATTAAAGCGGCTCAAAAATTCGTCAATTCGAGGGGTGGAAAATTGTTCAAGATCGGAAAGGTAATTTCTGAGGAAAAAATCTATTTTTTAAAAGAAGGTAAAAGAATTGAATTAAAGAGTCAAGGTTATGAACATTTTAAATAATTTACCTTAATGAAAACATTCAAGGAATATAGAACAGAAACGACTACAGAAAAAGTTATAAATTATTATAGATTTTATCCATTACAATTTTACTTAAATTTTAACTTTTTAACAAGAATTAAAACATTTGATCTCATTATTATTCTATTAGCACAGGGCCATTAGCGCAGGCAGGTAGCGCAGCAGGCTTTTAACCTGAAGGTCGTGGGTTCGATATGCTCGCTCGAAAAGATCGGGTGCGAAATTCCCACATGGCCCGCTAATTTTTTACTCTTGGTAAAGGCTGAGTCAAAATTAATTATTAAAAGAAAAGTTTTGCATGAAATAATTAATTGAGTATGCATTAAAGGTAAATATTAAGATAGATCGTTAAAACGAATAAACTCTCTTACAGCTAAAAAAATGGTTGATATAGAATTTAAATTACCATCTGATGAACCCGAGCAATTAATAATTAAATCCCAAGGCACTACTAACGAAGAATATGGGTGTGAACCGGACAAAAGAGACATAGAAACCCTCTTAAAATATGGTGTTATAAATTTAAATAAACCTAGTGGCCCAACAAGCCATGAAGTAGTCTCTTGGGCCCGTAAAATTTTAGGGATTGATAACACAGGACATGGTGGGACTTTAGATCCAAAGGTTACTGGAATATTACCTTGTGCGCTTGGTAAAGCTACAAGAGTTTTGTCGGCATTATTGTATGCGGGTAAAGAATATGTAGGAGTTATGTACTTGCACACACCTGAGAAATTAAAAAAAATAGAAAAAGTATTTAATATATTCACTGGTAAAATTTATCAATTCCCTCCTATAAAATCATCAGTAGTTAGAAAATTGAGAATAAGAGAGATATATTATGCTAAAGTGCTTGAGGTAAACAAGAATCATGTATTATTTAAAGTCGGATGCGAAGCAGGTACATACATCCGAAAATTATGTTTTGATATGGGAGAAGCTTTATGTTCAGGAGGGCATATGTTAGAATTAAGACGAACGAGAGTAGGGAATTTTATAGAAGATAAGAGCCATGTAAATCTTCATAATTTAAAAGACGCATATTCTATATACCGTGAAGAAGGTGATGACTATTATTTGAGGAAAATAATTTCTCCTATGGAAAAAATGGTATCGCATTTGCCAAAAATATATGTAAGAGATACTGCTGTTGATGCTTTATGTCATGGTGCAGATTTAGCTTCTGCTGGAACATGTTATGTAGATGCACGAATCAATAGTAATATGCAAATAGTTTACATGACGCTTAAAAAGGAATTAATTGGTTTTGGTACTGCTAAAATGAATGCAATGAAGATTTATAAGGCAAAATCTGGAATTGTGGCTAAAACTAATAAAATATTTATGGAACGAGGCATTTATCCTCGGTGGAACGAAATAAACAAAAAGTAAGAAATATAAAAATATGAAGCAAAAAAACCAACATTATTCTACTCAGTTCCCAGATGTAAAGATTAAAGTTTATTCCGTTCCAGAAAGTTTAAAACAGCATTTATTTATTTTTAAAACTATCACGGGAGTTTTTTCATTTAAAAAATTAGATTTAGGAACTAAGGTTTTTATTGAGCACATGACCGTCCCAAAAAAAAAGAGCGTTGTACTTGATCTAGGGTGTGGGTATGGTGCGATTGGAATTGTGTTAGCGTATATATCACCTCAAAGTACAGTTTATCTAATTGATACAAATAAAAGAGCAATCTGGTGCACTAGGGAAAATATAAAATATAATTTATTGGATAGGACAAATAAAGTTATTACTTTATCAGGAAACTATTTTAAACCTATAAAAAATAAAAACATAAAGTTTGATGGAATTTATATGAATCCACCTTTACGCAATGGTAGAAAAGAATTTCTCAAGTTATGTGAAGAGGTTCCTTATTTTTTAAAACCAAAAGGACTATTTCAATTCGTAATAAAAAAAAAAATGGGCGCAGAATATGTATTAAAATACATAAATAGCAATTTTTCAAATATATTTGATATCAAGATAATTTGTAAGAGATCTGGGTACTGGGTTTTTGATCTAACTTTATTAGATTAGAGTAATAATTTTGATTTTATTATAATAAAATTCAATAAAATTATTTTGTAAAAATGGAAAATTTTTTTACAAATCGAATATTCTTTTAAAAAATACAGCAAGGAAAGAGGATTTTTTTTGACTAAAAAAAGAAAGATAGATGTTCTACTTCATGAGCTGGTTCCCAAACATTACCTTTTAACAAAAGAAGAATCGCAAAATTTGTTAGAAAAATATAAAATACATATTTCTGATTTGCCTCAAATGTTTGAAAAAGATCCAGTAGCAATTGCGATTGGTGCAAAAGAAGGTGATATTGTTAAGATTGTTAGAGATTCTCGCACAACAGTAAAATTCATAAATTATTATCGTTATGTCAAAAAAGAAAAAGTGTAATTAATCTCTTTTATTGAAATTAATTTTAAATAGGTTAGGCAAAAATTGAGTGCTGAAAGATTATCTAATAAAGATAAATGGGTCGTTTTAAAAAGCTTATTTGATGAGAAGGGTCTAGTGCGTCAACATCTCGATTCTTATAATATTTTTATTCAAGATGAAATGCAAAATATAGTAGATGAATCGAATGAAGTAGTACCTGATATTCCCGGCTTTAAAATAAGCTTTGGAAAAATTAAAGTTGGGGTGCCTAAAGTCAGGGAAGCTGACGGTGCCACGATGGAAATCACACCTATTGAGGCTAGAATTCGAGAATTAAGTTATGCTGCGGATATTATCTTAGAAATGACGCCCATAACTATTGATGAACGAACTCAAAGGGAGGAAGCGGAAGAAACGCTTGATATCTATATTGGTAAAATACCTATTATGCTAAAAAGTTGTCGTTGCCCTTTGGAAAACTTAACAGAACAAGAATTAATTAACCGAGGAGAAGACCCACTTGATCCCGGTGGATATTTTATAATAAATGGGACTGAGCGCGTACTGGTGACGCAAGAAGATTTAGCTCCCAATAGAATTTTAGCGGAAGAGGCAAGTAGAAGTTCAAGTGCTACACATCAAGCAAAGGTATTTTCTACGAGAAGTGGTTTTCGAGCACCTGTAACTATCGAAAGAAAGAAAGACGGAAATTTAAGAGTCTCGTTTCCTTCTGTTCCAGGTAAAATTCCGCTAGCGATCTTAATGCGTGCCTTGGGGTTACACTCTGATAGAGAAATTTTTGAAGCTATTTCAGAAAATGATGATATTCAGAAAGAATTGATTCCAGTTATAGATGTTGCTTCGGAAATTCAAGTATTAAAAGACCCTGAAAAATCTCAACAAAATGCTTTAGATTATATAGGAAAGAGAGTCGCAATTGGGCAAACAAAGGATTACCGAATTAGAAGAGCACTTCAGGTTTTAGATAGATACCTTTTACCACATATTGGAAATGCGGAAGAGGATCGAATAAAGAAAGCTTATTATTTAGGTCAAATGGCTCAAAAAGTTATGGAACTCGCCTTAAAATTTCGTGAGTCTGATGATAAAGATCACTATGCCAATAAAAGATTGAAATTAGCTGGTGAATTATTTACATCCCTATTTAGAGTTGCGTTTTTAAATCTTGTAAAAGATATAAAATACCAACTAGAACGTACCGCTGTTCGAGGGAGAGCTCCTAATATCAAAACTGCTGTGAGAGCAGATGTAATTACTGAAAGAATAAGACATGCTTTAGCAACAGGCAACTGGGTTGGAGGTAAAGCCGGTGTTAGTCAATTGTTGAATAGAACAAATCATGTTGGAACATTAAGTCATTTAAGGAGAGTAATTTCGCCATTAAGTAGAAGTCAACCGCATTTTGAAGCGAGAGATTTACATCCCACCCAATGGGGTAAAATATGTCCTGCGGAAACTCCAGAAGGGCCAAATTGTGGTTTGGTTAAAAACCTTGGATTAGCCTCTATTATTTCTGTTGGCGCCGATGAGCGAATTATTGAAAACATATTAATAGATTTAGGAGTAGTTCCAATTAATGAAGTAAAAAGAGTAAAGGGAGAAAAGGTAAATGTATTTCTTAATGGCAAATTAGTTGGTATTCATCAAAAATATAATCCCTTTTTGAACCAACTTAGAGAAAAGAGACGTAAAGGCGAGATTGGTCAACATGTGAATCTTGGATATTATTACGATTCTAAAGAGATTCAGATAAATTGTGATGCAGGGAGAGCGACTAGACCTTTATTTATTATTAAGAACAAACAAATTCTCATTACTAAAGAAGATATAGAGAAAATTAAACAAAGTAAGTATGCGTGGACAGATTTGATTGAGAAAGGTGTTATTGAATATCTAGACGCAGAAGAAGAAGAGAATGCATATATTGCTATGTTTGAAGAAGATATTACGGCTGAACATACACATTTAGAGATTTCTCCTGCGGCTATTTTAGGAATATGCGCTTCAATAATTCCATTTCCAGAACATAATCAATCTCCACGAAATACATACGAAGCGGGAATGGTTAAACAAGCATTAGGACTATTTGCTGCAAATATGCATTTAAAACTTGATACGCGTGGTCATACGCTTCATTATCCTCAACAACCATTAGTTATAACGAGCCCAATGAAGATAATCGGAATTAATCGCCGACCAGCGGGACAAAACTTCATAGTTGGTATGATGAGTTTTGAAGGTTATAATATTGAAGACGCAATTATTATAAACAAATCCTCAATAGAACGCGGTCTCGCACGCAGTCATTTCTTCAGAACTTATGATGCCGAAGAAAGGAAATATCCCGGAGGAGAATTGGATAAGTTCGAAATACCAGAAAGAGGTGTGAGAGGTTATAAATCCGCTGAATCTTATCGATTATTATCTGAAGATGACGGAATTATCGAACCTGAAACCACTGTAAATGGGGGTGATGTTTTAATAGGACGCACATCTCCTCCACGATTTATTAAATCTTACGAAGAATTTGAATTGATGCAACCAAATAGAAGAGAAACTTCAAAAAATATGCGTCACAATGAGAAAGGAATTGTAGATACCGTAATTATTTCTGAAACTGTTGATGGTAATAAATTAGTTAAAATTAAAGTAAGAGACCTACGTATTCCTGAATTAGGAGATAAATTCTCTTCACGACATGGTCAGAAGGGAGTACTGGGGTTAGTCCAACCGGCTGAGGACATGCCTTTCACTTCAAATGGAGTAATTCCAGATATTATTGTAAACCCTCATGCTATGCCATCAAGAATGACCTTAGGACAGCTCTTTGAAGGAATTAGTGGTAAAATTGCGTGTACAACCGGAGAATTAGGTGATGCAACAGCATTCGAATGGAAAGATATCACGAAACTTCAAGATCAATTAGTAGAAGCAGGATTTGAATTTAATGGAAGAGAAGTAATGTATAATGGAATTACAGGGGAAAAATACGAAGCAGGAATTTACTGCGCCCCAATTTATTATCAAAAATTGTATCATCTTGTTGCAGACAAACTTCACGCAAGAGCAAGGGGTCCTGTTCAAATTCTAACTAGGCAACCAACGGAAGGAAGAGCAAGAGAAGGAGGTTTACGATTCGGCGAGATGGAACGAGATTGCTTAGTGGGCCATGGGTCCGCTTTATTATTAAAGGAAAGATTGCTTGATGAGTCTGATAGAACTGTAATTTTAGTTTGTGAGAAATGTGGGCTTTTAGCAGTTTACGATCGAAACAAAGATAAAAGATATTGTCCTGTATGTGGACAAGGAACTGTAATATCAAAAGTAGTATGTTCTTATGCTTTTAAACTGCTACTTCAAGAAATGATGAGTTTAGGACTTGCGCCACGTCTAAAATTAAAAGAAAAAATTTAAGCAAATTATCTCATTTTTACTCTATTTTCTATAATATATCAATTAAATAACCAAACCTCAATTATAATTGTAAAATAAAAAAAAATAGATTTAAAGGCCAAATCCTAGGAATCCATAAAGTTCTGGTATCATAGTATAGAGAAGAAACAAGAAAAATAATGTTAGTAAAGATATCCATACGGCTTGATCCCAAGAAAGGTCGATTAAAAATTTTGTTAAAATCAAAATAATTAGAAATCCAATGATAGGCGTTAATTGAGTTAAATAGTTTGAGCCACTAAAAGCTATTAAATTACCAATTGCTCCTAATACTGAATTTATTGCTCCCAGAATTATTGGTATTATTAAGACGCAAATAAAAGCTAAGAGAATAATTATATATTTTTTATCAGAAGCTTTAGTTTTAGAACCAATAAGCAAAACCGAGATGTAAATGATTAACGCGACAATTACAGTTGCTAGTATTAGCCACAAAATAAATAATAAAGTAGCTTCTCCTTGAAATAACATTTTCAAAACTCCATTTTAATTTTTAAGTTTGGTAAAATAATTATTTATAAGAAAAAAATTCTCCTTCTTTTATAAATGTTGATCATATTTACTATTGATTAACTTTGAGATTAGACTAATTTTAAAATTAGTAATGGGTTAAGGATTTTACAAAGTTGAAAAAAAATTAAAATTAAGTGCTTTTGTAATTAATTATATACCAAACGAAATAAGGAAGAAATGGAACGCGAAACCTAGAAATACGGCTGCAAAGGTTATTGAAAGGATCGAGAGTTTAATTGATAATTCCCTGCCATATCTTGTATAAACTATTAAAATCGTCAAACTAAACAATCCAACTATTAGAAAAATCCACGCCAATATCCAAATAGTTAATGAAGGAATCAGAAAATCATTAATTTGAAGTAATATAAACAACATCAATAATCGCTAAATATTTTTATGATTTAAATTTATGTTATCTTTTATTTTTTTTTAACTTTATTAATGTTCTCAAAAATAGCATCTTTTGACTTAATTTTAGTCACTTCTTACTAAATAAATTAAAATTTAAAGTTATATTCTATTTATATTATCATTATTCAGATCTATATTATTAAAGGAAAATTAATGAGATAAAAATGCATTTTTTAAGTAGATTAATTGAAACCCCAATTTTGGAAGATCCTGCAAAAAATCATATGAACATTCATAGACATTTCTACAGGTATTCTAAAGGAGATTTTATTGGTCCCGCAATAAAAATCACTAAAACTAAAGCAAAAATAACTTTGAAAGGAACTCATGAATATGAAGATTCAATTTCAGAAATTATCGCAAAAACTATTTCTGATCCACAAAAAAGTTTTGAAGTGAAAGGAACACTAATTACTGGCGTGGACTTATCAGAGGCCATTACGGATTTAGGGTTAAATTGGATTTTAAAAAAATCTACGGGTAAAACAAAGAATTACAAAGCAGATATTATTGATCAAATTAGCAAAAATCAGTTACTCCAAGCAATTGATGTATTTCGAGAAAATAGTTATTTGTTACTCTCCTTTATTATTAACACAACCACTAAAGTCACAACTAAAAAGAAGATCCCTCAACCATCTAAAAAGAAGGCTGAAGATGATGATTTAAGTAAAAGAATTCAGTTTTGTACTGGAACTATGAGTAATACAGATGCAAATATTAAGATGGTTTTAGATTCAGTTGCTTCTGATTTTAAAACGGACATCCCTAATAACTGGAAAACTATAATTTTGCTCAATAACTACAACATAACTGAGATTGTAATTCCAAAAAACATCAAGGACTCTCGCTTATTAAGGATTATGGCCATTAGGAAAGGGAAAATGTTTCGATCAATCAATATAGATGGAGAACTAATAGAAAAACAGTATTCAATCTTTGTTTAATTTTTTTGAAGTTAAATTCCATCATTTAAAAATTCAAAAAATTTAATTTTTAAAAAGGTTTATGTAAATTATTAATAGAAAAAATATGGAATATTACGGATTATGAAGGAATTAAATCCTTTGTTAAGATCGCTTTTATATATAATAGGTGGAGATATTGCCATGGAAGTAGGAATTCAGTTATTGAACACTGAAAACGAAGATATAACTGATGAAGATATAACAGAAAATATTAAAGAACGAATTAAAAGCGGAGATTATAAAATAGATATTGACCCAGATGATACTGTTATTTTAAAATTAAATACAGTAAGAAAAACCTTATACACATTATATAGTGCAAAATTAGCTCAATTTAGAAGAATACGTGATAAGTCTACAGGTTGGTTTATATATTACTGGTGGCATGAATTTGATTTGTTGGAAGAAATCTTAATGGAAAAAAAGAGATTAGCAGAAAGAAAGTTAAGAGAAAGGTTAGAATTTGAAGAAAATAACTATTTTTTTATATGTAAGAATTGTCGAGATTTAAATATTAAATATAATTTTGACACGGCATTTGAATTAAATTTCAGATGTCCGAATTGTGGAGATCCATTAGAAGCTCAAGACAATCAAAATTTTATTCAGTTTTTAAAAGAAAAAATAGTTTCAATTGAAAATGCTGACTTATCAATTGACTCAGAAATTTAATTACTTCTCAATACAGCACCAAAAAAGAATAACTTCTAATAAAAATTATCTAAATTTCCAAGGCGTTTAAAAGTTAATCTTTCTTTTTTGTTATAAAAGCAATATCACCAAGAGAGGAACCACGAGATTTTTTCATATATTTGCTTTGTTTGGCACTTGGTTCAATTTCATCTACTTTTTTTAGAAGCGTAATATTGTAGACTTTTTCTATTTTTTTTGCTAATTTTATAGTTGGTTCAACTTTTCCGGCTTCGATTCTTCTTAGTAAAGAAGGTTTCTCGTTTAGTTTTTGAGCAAATTGATCTTGATTAAATCCACGGGAATTTCGAGCGTTTCTAATTCTTTTCGCGTAATCATGAACAATTTCAATATTTTCATCGCCATCTCTTTTTGGTACAAATTTTTTCACGGGACTCTTAAGTTTAACATATGTCTGCTGTTGAGAATCAGATTTTTTAGGTTCACTCCTGATTTTTTTACCATATTGGGCACAACTTTGACACACAGTAATTTTTGCTTCTTCTATTAAAACTTTTTGTCCTTTTCCCCATATTTTACCTCCACATATGGGGCATTCCTTATCAAATTGATTCGATACTTTTTTTGACATAATACAATCTTATACAATAATTTCTAAGGAAAAGTACTATATATAATGAATTGGATGTAGAACTCTTAAAATTTTCTGTTTAAAGCTAAAAATCGTTATAAAATATAACCTATAAATTTTTTAGAAATCGATATTTTTATCATATTAGTGTATTACCTTAAATTTAAATGAATAAATAGTTATTAATAAATTAGAAAATTTTCTTAAATTTAAATAAATAAAAGATGGGGTATTTTCTTTTTGACAACAACCAAAGAAAGGAGAAAAAAGGAAGAAACTAAGGATGAAGAGTATTTAATTACTTATACAAGGCACCTGGAAAAGAGATTAAGAAATTTAGAGACTGAAAAACAGTTGTTAGATGCTGAACGTCTAAGATTGGAACAAGAACTACATAGTTTAAGAAATGAGATTGATCGGTTAAGAG
Organism: Promethearchaeia archaeon; assembly: GCA_029856105.1. GTDB lineage: Archaea > Asgardarchaeota > Lokiarchaeia > Sigyniarchaeales > SOKP01 > SOKP01. Next base: position 109,200 of record JAHQWH010000189.1, read on the forward strand.
AACCTCCTTTAGTATCTGCTACTGTAATTGACATGTTAGATGAAACGGGTAAAGTTATTGTAAAAAGTTCTACTGGGCCTAGTTTCGTTGTTAACCCTAGTAGAAAGGTTAAAAACGAAAATTTATCTCCGGGAATGAGAGTTGCTTTAAACCAGAGAACTTTCGCAATAATGGAAATCTTACCAACGAAATTAGATCCTTTTGTAAAAGGAATGGAAGTTATAGATGCAATTCCTAATATTAGTTACGAAGATGTCGGTGGTTTAGATGAACAAATACTAGAGGTAAGAGAAACTGTTGAATTACCTCTGCTAAAACCAGAATTATTTAAAAGAATAGGGATTGATCCGCCTAACGGTGTTTTACTTTTTGGACCTCCAGGGACCGGTAAAACATTAGTTGCGAAAGCGGTTGCCCATGAAACAAACGCTACATTCATTAGAATAATAGGATCGGAGTTAGTTCAAAAGTTTATTGGTGAAGGTGCTCGTTTGGTTAGAGAGATATTTAATTTAGCAAAACAAAAAGCCCCCGCTATATTATTTATAGATGAGTTAGATGCTATCGGGTCTCAAAGATTAAAAATTGCTACATCTGGCGATAGAGAAGTACAAAGGACTTTAATGCAATTATTAAGTGAATTAGATGGATTTGAAGAAAGAGGAGATGTAAAAATAATTGGCGCAACAAATAGAATTGATATTTTAGATCCGGCTTTGTTAAGACCAGGTAGATTTGACAGAATGATTGATTTTCCAATCCCAGATGGGGAGGCTAGAACTTCAATCTTTAAAATTCACTCAAGAAATTTAAGCATTGAGGGAGAAATAAACTTTAAAAAGTTGGTTGAGTTAACTGAAGGCGCGACGGGTGCAGACATAAAAGCAATCTGCACTGAAGCTGGAATGTTTGCAATAAGAAAAGAAGCTGAAGCAATTATTAAAGACGACTTTATTGAAGCAATAAATAAAGTTATGAATAAAATGAAAGATAAAGCTATTGAATCTAAGTTATACTCTTAATCTTCCTTTTTACAAACATATTAAATATTTATAACTTTATTTTTATGTAAATAGTTGCAGTAATTTAATATGGAAAACAAATTATTCTTTGCTTTAAGAAAAGTAAAGGCTATTTCTGATTACCAATTTGGACAAACAGTAACAAATATTTTATTTGAAAATGATAATGATATTCATATTGAGTTTTCTAAAAATACGGATAAAATAAAGCACATATATTACGATGAAAATCTTTTGCTAAATTTGAGACCGACTAATGGATTCTTAACGTTAAGTTTATTTGCAGCTAATAAAATAATTAAAAACATTTCAACACCGAGATTGAGAGCAGTCGTGTTGAATGATATATCTGACTTTATTAGAAAAGGTCGTAACGTATTTTGTAAACATGTTTTAGATATAGATGATAATTTAAGACCTTTAGATGAGATTATTGTTGTTAATCAAAAGAATAACCTTTTGGCAATTGGAAGACTAGCGATCCCCGTTCCTTATGTTCGAAGTTTTAAAACTGGAATCGCAATAAAAGTTCGGAAAGGAAACGATAAATCAAAATTATAAGCCTTAATAAATTTTAATATAACATATAGTTAGGAGTTATTGAGAAAAAAATGGTAAAATTACCAAAAGAGATGCAAAAAAGAGAAAACAGCAAACCTAAGCGCCCTCAAGCAACAAAAAAGAGAGAAGGGCAACAAATTGCTTCAAGACAAATGCGTCGCCGAATGCAACAGCAAGGAGTTGAAATGGATCAAATTAATGCTACTCGAGTAATAATAGAAGGAGTAGAAAAAACGCTCGTAATTGATCAACCAGAAGTTGTTTTAATGAAGCAAATGGGACAAGAAATTTATCAAGTAATTGGTGAAGCACAAGAATATTCTCCAGGGGATGTTTTAATTGGAGAAAAGGAAGATGTTGAGACTACGGAACTTGTTGAAGAATCTGAAACAAAACCAATGATTACTGAAAATGATATAATGCTAGTAGCTGCTCAAGCAAATGTCAATAAAGAAGAGGCGAATGCAGCATTAATTGATAGTGAAGGAGATATAGCAAAAGCTATTTTATTTCTGAAAAATAGACCTTAATAAACTATCAAATAAAATTAGCAAAAAAAAAGAATTAAGAATCATAAACCATTCACTGTTATATAAATAATTTGGTAAGAATGATATGTCAAAAGTAAAGAAAAAACCTACTGGGCTACATGGAGGCTTATCTGAAGAAGAAGTAAAATTCGAGAAAATTATCCAATTTTCAGGTTGGATATTTTTAATCGCTCTAATTCTATTAATGGGGGCGTTTTTTATTTTTGATTCTGTATTAGGGATAATTGAATTAGAATTAAATGCATCAACATTTACGTTAATTATTTTTTTCGGTACTAATTCTGCAATAAGTTTTGGATTAGCTACAAGAATTAAAAAAAATAGAGATCAAAAAAAGAAATTGTTCTTTGATTGGTTAATGGGCGAATTTCTACTTGGCATAATTGCTATTTTTGCTGTAGCTGTTTACCAATGGTAATCATTTTTTATTACATTTCGATTACCAACTATATTTATTTATAATCTTCTCTTGCTGGACTAAATACATCTATGACATCCGTATCTTCCAATATTATCGCCCCGTGTTTTTCGTTAGAATCAAAAACATAACTATCTCCTTCTTTTGCCATAAATTCTCCATTTTCAGTAATAAATTTTAATTTGCCCTTTAACACATATCCAATTTGATGTTCTTTATGTGAATGTAAGGGAATTTTTGAGCCTTTATTTAGAATAAAATGGCATAACATCATATTCTTGTTATAGGTTAAAGTTTTTCTATATATTCCGTGTAAAATTTCTACTGAATCAACAGAATTTTTGCTTACGAGGTTTTTTCTCATCTAAATAACACTTTTAATTTGATTTCATCGATTTTTTATTTAAATATACTCATAGTCTTTAATTTTTAAATTTTATATACTCAATTGAAAATTACAAAATCAGTAAAGACGACATTAATTTATTTAAGGATAAAATTACGAGATTAAATATTGTTCTTTCGAATTTTTCTGAAAAAGTATGGAGCTTTCTGCGGTTTAATTAACTGGTGTTTTAAATTGCAAATCAAGAGTTAATAAATTAAGTTTAAATTGGAAAAAATAATACATTTTTATATCAAAAGAGGTAAAATATAAACGATAACAAATAATTATTAAGGGTATTGTTTCAGTTCATAGTGCCGACAAAAATATTTAGCTTTTAACCTGATAGTATACCTTTATCTCTTATTAGAATATTATAAATTAAAATTTGTGATGGATTGCTATGGTCTTGATTCCAAAATCTGAAACAACTGAAGTCAATAAAGGTTTAAGAAGTGGTTTTTTAAAAAATTTATTACCAAGAGTTTCCCGAACTGAAGGTGATGTAGTCCCTTTTGAACCTCTAAAAATAAAACAGAGTATTGTTAAAGAAACAGGGTTAAACGATAAAGTCGCTGATAGCATAACTGAATTAGCGGTTAGAAGAATTATATCCTCAGGCATAATGTTTCTTTCTGGTCCGCACATTAGGGAAATAGTCTGTTCAATATTATCTGAACAACATTTTGAAGATGAACGAAAGCTATATACCCGAATAGGAATGCCGTTGATGGACTACGAAGCAATTTTAGAGAAGGGCGTGAATGAAAATGCTAATCAAGATATGAATCCTGAGAGCATCCATCATTGGGCTGCTAATAGAATATCTGACGAATATGCGCTTTTAAGAATTTTAGATTCAGAAGAAGCTCATGCTCATCTTTATGGAGATATTCATGTACATATGCTCAGGTATTTTGATTTACGGCCTTTCTGCCAAGAATGGGACCCTCGTATGATTCTTGAGCATGGACTTCCCCCTGTCGATAGTTGGGCCCATTGTAGCAAATCTGGTCCAGCAGGAAGTTTACGAGTGGCAGTTACACACTTAGCAAAATGGTTAGGGATTATTCAAGGAGAATTTTCAGGAGGGCAAGGTTACGATTATATTACCACTTTTCTTGCACCTTATGTACGAGGGCTTTCTCAAAAAGAAATTGAGCAATCAATGCAGTGTTTAATATTCGAAACGAATCAAATTTTTGCGGCAAGAGGTGGACAAGTACCGTTTACATCGATTTCATGCACTCCTACAGTTCCAGATGGTTTATTAAATATTCCTGCTATTGGTCCTCATGGAAAAAATATTGGTTTATATGGAGATTATAAAGAAGAATGTCTAAAGCTTTTTGATGCTTTAACAGAAGTTTATATAAAAGGAGATTACAACGGAAAACTATTTGCATTTCCAAAGCATGAAGTAAAAATAAAAAAAGAGTGGCTTAAAGAATTCGAACCATCTTACATTAAAATAATGGAAGAAGTAGCTACGATGGGGACTCCATATTTTCTAAATATGTGCCCAGATTGGATGCCAGACGAAATTCATAGTCAATGTTGTAGAAAATTTCTAAGTGGGAATCAAATTATAAATCAATGTATTGTAGATCCTAAAAAAAGGAAAAATGCAAACATATGGGAAAATTATGTTACCATTGGCTCACTTCAAAGCGTTAGTCTAAATTTACCTAGATACGCATATATGTCCAACAATGAAGACGATTACATTAGGATTTTAGGGGAAAAAATGGAGCTTTCAGCTAGAATCCTAAAGAAAAAATGGGATTTAATGGAAAGGCGATTAAAAACAGGGCATCTACCCTTATGTAGTGGCAAAATTAATGGTAAGCCAATTTTTAAATTGCGAGAGCAAAATCTTTCAATAGGTTTTACTGGCTTGAATGAAGCCGTAAAAAGTATGACCGGCTTTGAATTGCATGAACATGATACAACATATAACCTTGGGAAAAGAATATTAGAATTTATGGTTGCTAAGTGTAATACAATGACAGAAAGAGATGGGATATCCTATTCACTTTGGGAACAACCGTCTGAATCATCAAGTAATCGTTTTGCAAAATTAGATTTAAAACATTTCCCTCAAAAAGCTATTCCTCAATCAAATGGAGTTTCTGCATATTATACAAATTCAGGTCATTTCCGGTATGATGCGGATATACCGTTATCTGAAAGAATTCGAAAACAAGGAGATTATCATCCTATTGTAAATGGAGGTGTAATTACACATATTTGGTTAGGGGAACAAAAACCGGATATTCAGGCTCTTTGGGAACTCACAAAAAATATTTGTCTTAATACAAATACTGCATATTTTGCATATACTACAGATTTTATATATTGTCCGTCCTGTCGTAAGATGTATCGAGGAAGTCAATTTACATGTCCTCAATGTTATTCTGAAGATGTGAAAGTGTATTCAAGAGTAACGGGATATTACAGTGAAGTAAATAGATATAATTTAGGAAAAAGAGCGGAATGGGAAGCAAGAAAACGAGAAAATTTATTTAAATAATTTCTCTTTTTTAATTTTTTAAATATTTTTGAATCTTACTAAATGTATGAACAAAGAATTATCACTTAAAGAATTTCAACAACAAATTGACGAATGGATTCTCAATCACGGGGGTTATTGGCCTCCTCTTTCTATGCTTGGTGCAATTATAGAAGAAGTAGGAGAATTAGCAAGAGAAATCAACCATCTTGAAGGTTTCAAACCAAAGAAGTCTGGCGAAATAAATTTAAATATTGGTGAAGAGCTCGCAGATGTCATTTTTGCGACAATCTGTGTTGCTAATTATTACAAAGTAAATATTAATTGGGAATTAGCCAAGGTTATTGAAAAATATACAAAAAGAGATTCAAAGAGATTTTTATAATTAAAAAGAAGAGCACAAATTTTTAAACAATTTTATTAAGAAAGCTCTATCAATTTGAAAAATTTTAATCCTTTTATGCGTTTTATTTTTTTAAAACATGAATAATGATAATAACAACAACTAATTTATAATAAAAAGATGTTAAAAGAAGGATTAGAGAAACAAGAAATACTCAAATTACTTGAGAAAAAGTTAGAGAAAGATCTTTCGTACGATTCAGGCTTTATTTTAGGGTCCATGTGCACAGAACCTTTAGATTTCGCTAAGAAAATTTATATTAAATATATTTCTAAAAATTTAGGAGATCCCGGATTATTTTTAGGGACTGCAGCCTTAGAAGATGAATTAATTCTTGAAATTGGTGAGTTATTTGGAGATAAAGATATAATCGGAACATTTACTACTGGAGGTTCAGAATCTAATTTAATCGCTATGAGGATTGCTAAAAAATTACGCCCTGAAATAAAAAATCCCGAAGTTGTAGTTTCGGCTTCGGCTCATATTTCCTTCGATAAAGCAGCCGATATATTGGGTATTACACTTAGGAAGGTACAAATAAGGGATAATTTTGAATTAGATTTAAACCATTTCGAATCTCTTATCAATAAAAATACTTGTGGAGTTGTTGGAATAGCTGGTACAACCTCGCTAGGTTTAATTGACCCAATCAAAGATATGGGTAAAATTATCGAAGGAAAGAATATTTTCTATCACATTGATGCCGCTTTTGGGGGATTTGTGTTACCATTTCTAAAAAAACTAAATTATAATATTCCTCCATGGGATTTCTCAGTAAAGCCTGTAAGTTCAATTACAGCCGATCCCCATAAAATGGGTTTAGGTGTAATACCTTCTGGGGGATTTTTCGTTAGAGATGCGTCTATACTACAAAAAACGGGTTTTGAAATTCCTTATTTAGCAGGAGGAAATTTTAAGCACTTTCATATGGTTGGAACTAGACCAGGAGGTCCAATTATCGCATTTTGGGTAATATTGAAAGCTTTAGGTATTAACGGTTTTATTGAGATCGTAAAAAAATGTATGGATAATGCTAAATATTTAGCAAAAAGGATATCTGAAATTAATGGGATAAAATTAGCTGCTAACCCCGTTATGAACGTAGTAGGAATAACAACAGAGAATGGAAAAAGTATATGTGAAATTGATGAAGCATTACGCAATAACAAGTGGATGTTAGGTAAATTTGTAGATTTTAATTTAATTAGAGTCGTACTAATGCCACATGTAAAAAGAGAACACATATCTAGTTTTACTTCTGATTTGGAAAAAGTAGTAAAAAAACTAAATTTATAATATGTTTAGTTAAATAAAAATTTTATAATATCCATCAGAAATATATTTATAAACCAAAAAATAATTTAATAATTTATATAGATTTATTAGGGTTTAATCTCTCTTAAGAAATGAAATAGGAATGGGAAAAAAAAAAAAATCACTTGGAATAAAGACAACAAGATATTTTACCAAAACTTGTACTAAATGTAAGTTTGAATACCCAAATTGGTTTACGAATTGCCCTAAATGCGGTGCTGCTTGGGATTCTGTAGAAGCAGAAAAGACTACTGGTGCAAAAGAGGCGCTAAAGAAAACAATAAAAATTGTTGTTAAAATAACGGAAGAAGATTTTAATAATACATTAGAGAGAGTTAAATTAATTTTTAGCGCTGACCAAGGCCGATCTTGGTATCAAATGGAAATGGAGAACCAATTGGACTTTTTTATAGCAGAAATTACTGATGTTCCTGTTGGATCTGATATTATTTATTACATTGAAGTTATATTAATTCATGGTGAGCAAGTTATTGAAAATAATGAGGGCAATTATTTTCATTATAAAGTTGGCCTACCTATCGAAGATTTAGAAAAAGATCAACAAATTTCTAAAGGAAAAATCGAAAATCATGCGAAGAAACAACTAAATAAATCTGTAAATGAATATAACGAGGTTTTAGAAGATTTTACTTTATCGAAAACACAAATCACAAATGATTTAGTCCAAAAACCACCGAAACCACAACCTGAATATTTTAAACCTAAATCAGAATCGAATGCAAATTCAAAAAAGGAAATGATTGACAATTCAACTGAAATCTCTCAAATTTTTATTAATAAACCTAGTATACAACCATCTCAGCATCCAAAAGAATATAGCGCTGAAGATAATATTACTATATTTGGAAGACTTCAAACTAAAATTGATCCAGATTTAAAATTATGTCCTTATTGTAATTCTAAAATCAAAAAAATATGGAGCACATGCCCCATCTGTGGTAAGAATCTTTAGAATATTATTTTAGAATTAGAAAAAAATTACAATTTACTACCACACTTATTACAAAACGCATAATCAGAAGATAAAATTGCCCCACATTGTTCACAAACTAAGAGATCTTTAGATTTTAGCTCATTTTTCTCTTCTTGATCAGTTTGGGTGGAAGTAATTGCTGTAAAGTTACTAGGTTCGCTTTCTATATCCGCAACATTAGGAATTATTCTCAGTTTAGATTTTTCTTCTTCAGATTTTTTGGTGGCACTAAATGGTATGAAGGGAATACTTTGACTAATAGAATCTTCTTCAAATTTTTGAGTGAGTGTTTGAAATAGTGAACTTGCTTCGTGTGTTGTGTCTAAAGGGGGAGTGGGAGGGATTGATTTTGAAGTTTTATGTTCAATTTGTTTTTCTTTCTTTTCTTTCTTTTCTTTCTTTTCTTTCTTTAATTTTTTCATATCCTCAAGTAAATTTTCTTGCTTTTCCCGTGCTTCGAGGGTTTTCTTTTCTTTTTCTTGTTTCTTTTTCCCTTTAGCAAGTTTTTTCAATTCTTTTTTAGATAAAATATTTTGAGGCATATAATCGATTAGTGATTCTGATGAAGAGGGTTGAGTGGTTGAAGTTTGAAAAAGTGGAGTTGCGCTTGTTGGTTCAGCTTTTGGTTCCGGAACAGGCTCAAATGTCATAGAAGCAGGTTGAGGCTTGGGTGGTTCCTCTCTTTTCATTACGCGAAATGGTGTCTGAGTTGAAGAACCTACTTCCGATTTTTCAGGTTGATTTGTTTGAAATTCCTTGGGTGGAGTTGCCGGCACGGGAATATTTGACGAAAATGGTATTGTTTGGGGTTTATAAACTTCATTTTCAATAGTTGAGGATTCTGGAAATATTGAAGGAAGTATTTCAGGTTCTGATTTCTCAGTTTTTTGAAGCAAAATTTCA
>JAHQWH010000192.1 GCA_029856105.1 Promethearchaeia archaeon
ATTGCTTGCTTTTGAAAGGCCTACTAATGAAGCTACGAGCAAATGAGAACCCGAAAGAGGTATTTTCTGAATGGTTCCAATAAGCATGACGGCTGCGGTTGGTACTTGCACGGCAAATGCCGTACTCGGCCGAAGTTCCGTCATTTTACCTAAGCTTTTTATAACAATTCTTCCCAAAACCATTATACCAGCTGCTAAACCAAGACCAGTTATGATTAATAATAATGTTAGATTGATACCATCTCCAGCTCCAATCACTATTCCAACTGCGTTAGAACAATCATTTCCTGCTCTAGAAAAGGCTGTAATACAAATTATAATTAAGATTATATAGGAATATTTGTTCTCTGATCTTTCAAAGTCTTTGAATCCTTTTAAAAACTTGAGTTTACGTTTATTAAGTATCTTAACAACGCTATAGGTTACTGTATAACCTATTATCGGAGATGCTAACCACCAGATGCTCATCTCTAGTATTGTGCTCCAATTTACAGCACCTCCACCTCCTAATAACATCCCTAGTCCTATAATTCCTCCTATTGTAGCATGAGTTGACGAAATTGGAAGCCCAAAAGCGCTAGATAGTATTAACACAAGGGCAGTTGAAATCAAAATGGTCATAACAACAGCATTCTGGTTAATGCCAGTAGCTTCATAATCTAATAAAAGGATCTTGTCACCTACTGATTTAGAAACACCTTCCCCTAATAATAATGCTCCACCGATAGCAAAAATCGCGGCTAAGATTAGAATTTGTTTCATATTAAGGATTCGCGATCCATAAAGTGGGGCCATCGTTTCATCGTTAGCGCCAATTCCAAAACTGATGATTATTGATATTACTAAAAATATGATTACTATGTATTCTAACGCCATTTTACCCATCCATCCATCTCTATTTACTAGGGTATTTTATAATCAATCCTCTAAGATAATCTGATGTTTCCTCAGCCCACGATACAATATCATACATATATGTCACTAATTTTGAAGTTAAGTATACCTTGGTGGGATTGTCGTTCATTTTGTATACTTTTCCAAGTAAGTTAAACTTAGCAGTTCGAGCTTCTCTCTTTTTCTCTTCAATTTCAAAGGTTTTCTTGTATGCTCCATCAAAATCAGTTTCAATTAAAGTAGCACAATCCACTAGCATTTCGACAGCTAGACTGCACGCACGGTATAAATTTCTGAATTCGTCTTTGATTTCCTTATAAAGCTTGAAAGGATATATTCCCAGAAATCTTGAAAAGAATTCCATCTTATCGTTTACGGTATCTATCATCATCAGAATGTTATACCTGTCTTCAACTAAAAAAGGAAGGGCTCTTTTATCCCTATAAAGAACCTGAACATATTTCTCTTTAAGCCCATCACACCTTTTTTCAACCTTAATGACCCCTTCCAATGATTCAATCTTTAATTTATCATCTACAAAAGTTGAGAGCGCTTCATGTAAGAGTGCGGAACCGTTTAAAGTTTCGGCTAAGAATTCCTTGTTAACCTCATCTAGTTCATTTTTCTTTTCTTTTAATAATTTCATTTTTTTCACATCCAAAATTTAACGAATCTCTTTTTAAGAAATAATTATATGATTTTATATTCTATTTATTTTTTATTCAATAAAAAAGCTTATGCCTTTCGTTAAAGTTGAAGTTATATGTGATTCTGAAAGATAAAAATAAGCCTTTTTTTGTTTAAACAATTCTTTCAAATTAAGATTGAACGAGTTTTTATAAATTTTAAAGTGAGTTTGAGTGCCTGCTGTCAAAATAAATGTGGAAGATATTATATTTGACCCAAAAGTTCAATCTTATTGTAATAATTCCAAATTTAAGTGTCCTAACTATGGGCATTCGTGGGCATGTCCGCCAGAGGCACCTTATCTTGAAGAAAAAGCTTCCCAGTACGAAAAATTCTTTCTAATATATTACGAATTCAATTTAAAAGAGTATGTAGAAAGAATCAAAGTAAAATTTCCAAAACGCAGTGAAGAAAAGATAAGAAATTCATTTTACCATAAAGACATCATCAGAGATTATTTAGGAAAAGAGATTAATACTTTTTTACAAAATTATAGTGAATCCTATAACGAAAATCTTATTTTATGGGATGTTTATTGCAGAATTTGCTTTAAAGAAGGGAAAAACTGCACTTATGATGATGGCATACCTTGTCGTTATCCCGATAAAAAAAGATTTTCGATGGAAGCAGTAGGGATAGATGTTGACAAAACAGTTAAAAGCGTCGATATTGAAATAGAATGGCCTCCCGTTAATTTTGCCTACCGATTTGGATTAATTTGCTTAAAATAGCTTCAACATACCATAGGTGAGAACTTATAGTCTTTAAAATTAGAGCATTAAATGAATCTGATCATAAGTGGGCAATGGGATTAATTGAAGATGTATGGGCATCAACAAAGATTATTTCGAAAGGAAAGGTCCACGATACTACTGAACTTCCTGGAGTAATCGCAATACATAAAAATAATAGAGTAGGATTGATAATTTATAACATTGTTGGCAATGAATGTGAAATAGTTTCATTGAATAGTTTGAAAGAAAATGTTGGAATTGGAACTGCATTATTAAAAGAAATTGAGAGAATTTCTGCTTTAAAAGGCTGTAAAAGATTATGGGTTATAACCACAAA
>JAHQWH010000194.1 GCA_029856105.1 Promethearchaeia archaeon
AGAGGTAAGGATAAAATATGGAAAATATGGATGACTTATTCGAGTTAACGAAACAATCACTAACAAATTTTGAAAATATTAAAGAATGTATTCAAGGAATTTACGAAATTTTAAAGATTAATCTATCTCATGAGAACATCTACTTTCAAATGGGACAAGACAATATGGAAGCACTTTATCAAAACTTGCTGGAATTAATGATAAATGAGCTTGGAACCATTGAGTTTATGAAGCGATTAAGAAACGCTGAAATAGATTTAGATTTACCTTTAGATAATGTATTAAAGTAATTTGAATTTTATTTAAGCACTTTTCCTGTTTCTTGATACCATAAATATAAATCCAACTTAGCCATGTCTAGATGTACTTCTCTTCCAATTTGTTTGAGAACATTCTCAATTTCTAAATATTTCTTTTTGGTCATAGATTTAGGTTTTTCTATTAAATCGTATTTCCTTAAAAGATCAACGATATGGAAGTCAATTATTGCCAAGTTTTTATAGCCTATGTTTCGTAAAAAATGACTAGCTTCTTTATACCCTAAGCCTTTAACATTTTTTACGATCCATTCTCTTAATTTAATTTCATCTATATTAGAATTTATTATGCTTTCTAACTCGGAGATATAGTTTCGAGCTTCCACAATATAATTTGCCCTACGGTTTGGAAAGCGATAACCAAATTCTTTAAATTTGTTAACTAATTCTTCTTCCGACAGATTCAAGAATCCTTTATCTATTCGGTTGTTTACCTCGATGCATTTCTCTGCCCCACAATTAGCTGTCATTATGCAAAAACATAATTCTTTAAATATTTCAGAAATTCCTTTCTTTTTAACAGAAATAAATTGCTTAATGCGAGTATCTACGACATTTGATATATCGCAATTTTTTAAGGATTCAATTGACTTTATTAGGTCTTTCATATATCCCTTAGAATTGTAAATACTTTAAAAGTAATACTCTTAGATTTGATAGGTTCTTTAATTTATAAAATATTTAATACATGCTAAGGATTATATTAATATAGTTTTGCTAAATTATACTAAAAGTTTTAATTCTTTATGAAACGAGATAAAATCATTGTTCTGGGTTCTTTAGCTTTTGATTATATTATGACTTTTGAGGAAAATTTTGTTAACGCAGTTTCTATTGATCACGAAAAAGAGGAATACCAGAGCACGGTTACTGCTAAGAGCCGTATTCAACATTACGGCGGTACTGCGGGTAATATTGCTTTTAACCTTGGATTACTTAACATTTCTAAAGTTTCATTATTAGGTTCAGTTGGGAAAGATTTTGAAAGCTTAGGCTATAAGAGCCACATAGCAAGGTTTAAAAATATCGAGCTTAATGTCGATGTTCGCGAAAAACTTTTTACAGCGGCTTGTTATATTGTAAACGATATCAAGGCTAATCAGATGATTATATTTCACGGAGGCGCTTTAGACGAGAGCAAAAATATCGATTTACGACAAAAAATTCAAAACCCTGAACAATACGTATACGCGATAAACTCGACCCAAGGTATTGAAGCTATGACGAATTTTTCCGAACAACTAGAAGAATTAAAAATACCAATGATTTTCGACCCAGGTCAAATAACGCCATTATTTCCTAAGAATATCTTATTAGATATTTTAAAAAAATCAGAAATTTTGATTGGAAATACTTATGAAATAAATCAAGTAATGGCTAAAACAGAATTAGGAGAAAACGAACTTCTTAAGCTTGTCAAAACTATTATTAAAACTAAAGGTTCAGAAGGTTCCGAACTTATCTATAAAAGCGACTCGGATAAAATCTTCCGCGTAGAAATTCCAATTGCTAAACCTGAAAAGATTATCGATACAACAGGCGCTGGAGACGGTTACCGGGCTGGAATTTTAACGGGGTTAATTTTAGATATGACTCTTTTAGACTCTTGTCGATTAGGTTCGATAGTAAGTTCTTTTGTTGTTGAGACTAGTGGTGCCCAAACGCAATCCTATAACATTACGCTAGTAAGAAAACGATTCTTAGACACTTATGGTTATGTTCCTCAGGAATTGGAAAATTTGTAATGTCAAAAACCTTAAAATTTATTTTTTATTACAAAATCCTTTCGCGCTATATGATATCTGAGTATTACAAAAGAAAATAAAAGACCGCTACGAATTCTTAAACTGAACAAGGTAAGATTCTTTTAAATGATATAATAACGAAAAACTAAGATTCTCATCTAGTTTAAAAACAAAATCTAAGGTTATATAATTTAAGAATACGGTTAACAATAATGAACATATCGACAATGAACATATCAAATAATAGCGATAACTTTGAACTTGATTATTATCTAAGTATTATTGACTTCTTTCAAAATCAAAATACGAACAGAGAAACAGCAGAAATTTGGAAGGATAAATCGTTCATTGAATTAATGAAAGTTTTGAAACGAACGAGGAAAAAAGAATTTGTAAAAAATGCTATTATTCTTATTATCTCTCTTATTGATCAACTGCCTCCAGACACCTACAATAATAGGGGAATCAAAGTAAGCTCATTAGAAAATGGAGATAAGCTCTTTTACGTTAATATA
>JAHQWH010000193.1 GCA_029856105.1 Promethearchaeia archaeon
CTGCAGTTTTTTTCAGCATCCTTCCATATCTCACAAGAATATCTTTTGCAGTATGTGAAGAGGTAATAGTCATAATAATCTTAATTAAATGAGATTTAAGAAATTCATCTACGGCCCATTCTCCGGGGGCTATAACCAAATCTAATGCATCTAACCCAGGAAAATCCATATCTTTCATGGTTGAATAAGCTTCTAGCATGGTTAAGGGGCATGCGGTAGATGGTTTAACAATCGCACTATTTCCTACTAAATAATTTGCGCCCATTTGATAAAGGGGGAGGCTAATAGGTGTGTTACGCGGAGAAATACAAGCAGATAATCCATGTGGAATATATTTAATTGTTGCATTTTGTTCTCCTTCAATACCAGTTAACGGTTTGTCTTCTATAAACTGATAATACCAATCGCAAAATTTGAATCCTGTTAGAACAATTGATAATTCCCATTCACTATATTTGATTGGTAACCCACCTTCTGCCACAATCAAATCCTTTAATTGGGCTTTTTTAAAGCGTAATTTTGTAGCTAATTTACCAAGAATTTGAGCTCGTTCAAAAAAATCCATTTCTCTTAGCAAATGTTGATTTTTATGAACTTTTTTTATTTTTTCTCTAACCGTTTCTGGTGTGTCAGCAGGAACAGTTCCTATAATCTCGCCAGTGTATTTATTTTTTATTTCTAGTTCTTGAACTTTTGCCATATTTTTCAGTACCTTTCTAATTTTAATGATGTGTTTACAATTTATTCAAAAAGAGTTTTACATGCTATAAATATCGTCATCATCTTTGAGGACTCCAGCAGTTTGAGCAAATTTACCATAACCCATGTCAATTAAGGCTTGCGTTCTTTTGTGCAAAACAAAATCAATCCATCCTTTTTCCTCGTCTGGCTCATTGCAAAAATGTCCAAAAAGTTTTGTATATTCCAATTTTGTTTTTGTTTGGGTTAATTTTTCTATAGCCTTGCTCGAGAGCGCTAGTTCCAAATCAGAACTAACCGCATTCCCCGGTTTTATTTCGATCCCATGCCCATTACGTAACACATTAAAAATATCTACGGGAGAATCATCGTCATATGCCTCAAATGAATCATAAATTGCAAAATCAAAGTTTGATCCATGAACTAAATCAGAAAAAATCTCGGAATATTTTAACAGAAATGTGGTGTATCTTTTCGCTATTTCAGTCTTATATTCATTCAAATCAGTAATTTGAGCTGATGCTTCTTTTTCAACCATTTTTTTAAAACCTCATTCTTACAATTTTTCTTTTTCAATTGTTTTTGTTAAACCTTCGTCCGAAATTGGGAAGTGTCTAGGTTTTTTAGTTTCAACAATTTCGGCAATTAAATTGAGATAATCTCCAAATGCTATATTTTCTTCACCAATTACACTTGAATTCATTTAATCACCCTAATTCCAATTTTTTTTTTTTTTTTCCCATTAACATTTATAAAATCTTTGTACCATTTTACCGTCCTAGTTAATCCTTCATTTATAGGCGTTATTTTATATCCTAACTTTTCTATAGCAGATTCTGAAGAGAATGCCCAATTATAATCCATTCCAATTATCATATCGGGTGTAATATAAGGGACTCTCTTTTTTGAAAAAATAGTTTTAGATTTACATAATCTAGCATAGGTCACTCCGAGCCATTTTGGGAAATGTCTGGGTTTCTTAACTCCTTCTATCTCGGCAATTAAATCAAGAAAATCTCCAATTTTTATATTCTCTCCCCCTAAAACGAATCCTTGACTATATAAATCGTTTCTACCAATAACACTGACCATTCCATTTATTACATCATCTAAATAACACATGCAAAAAACAGCTTCTCCTTTTCCAGGAAGGCCTAAGAACTGCCCAGCAACTATGTCAAAAACCATTTCTCCATAAATGTTGAAGTCACCCGGACCATAAACAAAACCAGGATAAAATAATACTGATTTAAGTCCTTTTTCAATGTATTCCTTTATTTTCTCACATCCAAGATATTTTGTTTTCTCATATTTATTTATGAAAAAATCTACATGTTGAAAGTTTTCATTCGTTGGTTCAGCGCTATTAACTGGATTTGGTCCGAGTGCTCCAAAAGAGCTCATATACATAAGAGGAACATTATTATCTAATGCTACTTTAGCGATATTTTCAGCACCTAGAACATTAATGTTATAATAAGAAGCCTTATCTTTTGCCCAAACCTTTACATAGCCAGCTAAATGGTATATAATATCAATATTATCTACAGCCTTTTCCAAGCTATTGATATCTTGAACATCACCAGTAATATATCCAATATTACTAAGTTCTTTGAAAGGGGCTGTGTTACTATTCTCCCGTACTAAAAGTTTTAAGTTATGTCCTAGTTGATGCAGTTTTTTAACTAAAGGAATGCCAATAAATCCCGTACCGCCAGTCACTAATATATTAGCCATCGCAAAAAGATAAGTAATTTTATTCAAATTTTGAATATTTAAAATCATTAAAATTGGTTTTTAAAGCTTCTCAAATCTTAAGGGTTTGTCACTCTTAAGAGTATGGAAAATAGGAGAATTAGAATTTTTCATTTTAAATAATTTACTTCTTTTTTAGCTTAAATTTTAATTTAAAAATGTAATAATAAAATTAGTGGTTTAAATAAAATTCTTAGTTAATTTGTCAAATTTTAATAGGTTAAAGAAGAATAGAGGGAATTTTCTATCACAACTTCAATTACCTTATTCAGAAACCCCCCATAATCTGTTGGAAGAAATATTTCATATTCTTCAAGTTAAATTTGGTTTAACGAGAAACTCTAACCAAAAATTTGTAGATTTGGGGGCGGGGAATGGTCAAATAATCCTCTATTCTGCTTTAAATTACGGAATAAAGTCATTTGGTATTGAAATTAATGGGAATTTAATAACTGAAGCAAAATCAAAAATAAAAATGCTAAAAAGAGAAAAGAAATATAAGAAAAAGTTATTTCGCAAAATTAAATTAATAACTAAAGACTTTTTTAACATTTCTCTAAAAAATTATGACTTTATATATATTTTTTCCTTGCCTACAATGCAAAAATTATTACATCACGTTTTTTTAACAGCAAAAACAGGAGCAATCGTTATATCTTTTAAATACCCATTGAATAATTTTGAGAAGATTCTGAAATTGTCGTATAAATTAGAGATAAAGGATGTTCAGCAAGATATTGAAGTATATTATTACTTTAAATTATAAAAAATTAATCAATATTAATTTATCTCTGCTTAAATTCTAATTAAGATTGTTAAATCGTAATATTCTGATATTACCTTGGTATGTAAGGAATCCCGTGAAATGAGTGTTTCACGATCTGAAATAATAAAAAATCTTTATCTCTTTAAAAAAAGTATAAAATTTAGAAGATTATATACCATTCCACGATATTACATATTTTAATTCTTCGGGTTTCTCAATATTTGGCTCTGAAAACGCCCATTTTCCACCTATTCCGGCTTCTTTCGCACTTAGATCAAAGTGACATACAGCAATCCCAATATCGAGACGCACAAATTTGTTATAAATCAAACCTTTCTTATCTTTTGAGAACTTTACGTAAAAATGAAAATTATCAGCGTCCAGTTCTTTTATTATTCTCCATGGTTGTTTATTACCCGCAGATGGACCAAGACGAATCATTTCTAGTAAAGTTGCGTATTTGCCAATATTTTCTTGAGAAAGAGTAGTAGAAAAATCTCGTTCAAAAAAAAGTTGATCCCATGGATACCTCGCGTTAGCTTTTACGAACGAACGAATTATTTTTTCTTTTGCTCTTCTAGTTTCTGCGGGGTATCCTACAGGTGTAATTGCGGGTACAACTTCGTTAAGTTCACATTCGATTTTTTTAGAAAAAAGACTTCGATTAAAAAAACCTCCTAACCAACACGTGCCTAAATTCATATCAGTTGCAGACAAAATAATAACTTCTAAAAGATAGCCATAATTTTCCCGGTCATACTGATCATAATCAGATTTTTCAACTGCTCCAACAATAAATTCTTGGGCACCCTTTATTAAACCATAGGTTCCCAATTTTTTCTTTTCATCCGGGTCAAATTCTGGCATACCTATTAAATCAAATCGACATTTTCCAGCAATCTCACTAAACGGACTTTTAAAATTACGCAATTTTAAAATTTCATAGAGCTTTTCCTTTACTTGATCTTCAAGTAACCGTTTAGAATAAGTCCTCCAAGAAGTTCGCTGCTTTATAATATCAAATATTGATTTAGAAAATACCATAACATTTCATAATCATTAACATTATATATAATCATAAGAAAAATTAGGAAAGAAAAAGAAAAAGAAAAAATCACTATATTGAAAAATGCTGAATTACGCAAATAACTTATCTAAAGCGCACAAAGACAAGATTATCAACTAAAAATGTGATGGAATATTGACCGTAGGCATCGAGTTAAGGCTTTTAAACCGCTATATTGAATAAACAAAAACTATGTAGAATCAACAAATTTAAATATCATATTTTCTTTTAAATTATTAATTAAATTAAATCTAGCTTAACTTTTTCGCGATTGCTAAGGATAGGCTTAATTTTTAAAAATAAAAAACATTCAAGCTAAAAATGAAGATCTTATATGTAAATCCAGCTCGGTTACAGTCGGGGTTGGATGCAATAATTACGGGTTCTCCCTTAAGTTTAATCTCAATAGCTGCTATGGTACCAGAGCACGATGCAAAATTATTTGATTTTAAGGTAGATAAATATCGTGAAAAGCAATTTCGTAGCGAACTAAACCAATACGATGTGGTAGCTATTACAAGTATGACACCTCAAATTTACTCTGCATTGGAGGTTGCAAAAATGGCTAAAGAACACGGATGTACCACAATTATAGGGGGATATCATCCTACACTAGTACCTGAATTCGTAGCAAAGCACGATTATGTAGATTTTACCGTCCGTGGTGAAGGAGAACATACCTTTAAAGAGATTATTGATTATATCGATGGCAACAAAAACAATGTTTCGATAAAAGAAATTGACGGAATATCGTACTTGAATAAAGACGGTAAAATAATCCACAATAATGAGCGACAGTTGGAATGTAATTTAGATAATTTTCCGTTGCCTCGTAGAGATCTTTTAAAAGGAAAACTTTACACTTATTTAGGAACAACAACTCAACAAGTTGAAACTTCTCGAGGTTGTCCACACAATTGCAAGTTTTGTTGCATAATTAAGATGTGGCGAAATTCGAATCAAAATATTACTTACAGAACTAAATCAATTACACGAATTATGCAAGAGATTTACGATGTAGATTGGAAAAACGATTTTATATTCTTTTGCGAAGATAATTTTACCATAAACGCAAAACGAACGCATAAAATTTTAGATACAATTATTAAGTCGGGTGTCCCAAATAAGATGCACTTTTCCTGCCAATCTCGGGTTGATACTTTGTATAGAAACCCTATATTAATCGAAAAACTTTATAAAGCTGGATTTAAGCAAGTATTTCTAGGTATTGAATCAGTACATCAACAAAGTTTAGATGCTATGAATAAGAGAAACACAACGCCCGCTATGGTTCAAAAAGTGGTAAAAAGTCTACGAGATAAAGGCATATCCATCTTTGGAGGTGTTATTATTGGCTTCCCGGGCGAAACAAAACGGATGGTTCGGCAAAATATCCAGTATGCGATTGATTTAGATTTAGATGTTGTTCAGTTTACACCGATTACCGCTTTTCCTGGAACCGATTTTTACACCGAAGTAAAAGAAAAGGGCATGGTAACTGCTCATAATTACAAGTTTTACGATTTGTTTCATCCAATGATGAGAACTGAAGAATTGTCGTCTAAAGATTTTCTTCAATTAGTTGCTGAAGGTTACGCTGCTTTCTACTTAAGAGACTGGATTATCAGAAGAGCAAAAGAGTATATGAATCCGTTTGGAAAATTTAATTGGATGCTTTCATGTATGCATAGATTAATCAAACAAGGTGTTTTAGGTGGATTGGGCATGTTATACACCCAAGGAATTACAGGTAAAGTTATATCTGACGAATTAAAAGACCCTGAGGAATTAATGAAGGGTATTTATCTTTCCAGCGAAAATCACATCATAAAAGTGACACAAGAAAATAATAAACCCAAAATTTTAACACACGATAAAACTATAGAAGCAATAAGTGAACAAACTTAATTTCTTTGATAATATCGGAAATATTCTTGTTTTATAGATTAATTTTATTCAAAATCTTTTTTTAGATTCGTTTATTTATTCAAATGATTATTTATCATGGAAGAAGTGATTCCCGGTATATTTTTGATTAAAGAAAAAAGTGGTTTCGAGCGAATTAAGCCTTCAGAAAACATTTACATTATAGCAGGTCCTGATGGATTAATCTTTGATGCTGGTTTTGGCAATAAAAAGGTTATTAAATTCCTTATTAAAGAAATTAACAAAATAGAACAGAAATATAGAGATAACAACAAAGATTTTAAAATAACGCAAATCCTTGTGTCTCATGGCCATCCTGATCATTTTGCAGGGTTAAAAAGGATAAAAAATTCACTTGGAGTTAAAATTATTTTAACAGAGAAAACAGCTGATATTATAAAAAACAAAAAAAGTTTTATGAAATCGTTTAACTCAGATAGTTATGAGGATTATCTAATCATACAAAAAGGGTTTCGGTATAGAATAAGGAGCTTCTTAGAAAAACTTATGTTTAGCTTTTTTTTTAAAAGAATATATGGTCTTTCTTTTATCGCCAAACCTGATGAAATTATTAAAGACAATACTGAAATTTCAATAAACGGTGAGACTTGGAAGGTGTTTCCATCGCCTGGACATGCAATAGACCATATTTCTTTGTACAACGAAGAAAAGGGAGTTCTACTTTCTGGAGATAATGTTTTATCAAAGACTACTTGGCTTGGCCCTCCAAATTGCAACATAGGCGATTATATTGAATCTATTGAGACGATTCAGAAATTACCAAACCTTAAAATTATATTAGCCGCTCATGGAGCCCTTATAAATAACCCAAGAGAGCGAACTATTGAGATATTGGAACATAGAAAAGAGCGGACCCAGCAAGTATTAGATATTGTTAAAGAATTTACTGAAAATGGGACATCTCCCGATGAGATCATTCAAAAATTGTATTCAAATAAAAAGAAAATGCGAACCGAAATCGCTCGTGGATGGGTGTGCCTAACGCTAAAGATGCTCGAAGAACAAAATGTTATAAAACGAATTGAAGGTAAGAAAGAGATAAAGTTTTACACACCAAATAAATTATAATTTACTGGCTAAACTATTATTATCTTAAATATTGAAAATATCAATTTAATTTTTTTATAGGTGAAAAATCTGAAAATTACTATGATTGGAGCGGGAAGTATCGTATTTGGGCACAATATCCTCACAGACATCCTCGCACATCCTGCTCTAAGAGAAGATACTCTAATTTGTCTAGAGGACATCGATCCGACTCGTTTAGATTTAATGTATAAATTAATGCTAAAGTATAAGGAATCAAATCCAGAACAGTTGGAGGGCGTATCGTTTGAGAAGACAACTGATCTAAGAAAAGCTATCACTAACGCCAAATACTTAATCAGTGCTATTCATGTGGGTGGCCTAAATGCTTTTAAGCTCGATATAGAAATCCCATTTAAGTATGGTGTTACTCAGTGTGTAGGGGATACTCTTGGTCCAGGAGGTATATTTCGATTTTTACGCCAATCCACAGCACTTAAGAAAATAGTTGAATTAATCAAAGATGTTGGATATAATTCTGAATTAAAACCCTTATTACTTAACTACGCTAATCCAATGGCAATGAATACCTGGTACTCTAATTTCATTTATCCCGATTCAACTGTAGGACTATGTCATGGCGTGCAAGGAACAGCAGCTCTATTACGGCATTGGATAGGTGTAAAACGGGAAGATTTCAGTTATTTATGTGCGGGAATCAACCATATGGCTTGGTTCTTAAATGCATGGTATAAAAACCCTACTGATCCAAATAAAACTTGGAAAAACATATATCCGTTATTATATAACGCCTATAAAAAGAATCCTGAATTAGCTGGAAGTGAAAAACTCCGTTGGGATATGATGGAAGCTACGGGATATTTTATGACTGAATCCTCGGGGCATCTAAGTGAATATTTGCCATATTACAGAAAAAGGAAAGTTTTACTCGAACAATATAAAGGTGCTGAAATTTTCCATAACAGCCTGATACACGGAGAGGTATTAAGATTTGATATTATTGAAGCGGACAAAATAGAAAAACGCCTAAATAGACGAATTGAACGAAAAAGACTTAAATTAAAAAAAACCCCTACCGATGAATACGCTTCACACATTATTAACGCAATAGAAACGAATAAACCTTTCAGGTTTAATGGTAATGTAATTAACAAAGAAGGCGGTTTGATAACAAATTTACCAAAAGATTGTTGTGTCGAGGTACCTGTATTTGCTGATTATCAAGGATTACATCCACAAGGGGGAATAAAATTGCCTACGATCTGTCAAGCACTGTGTATATCAAACGTAATGGTCCAAAAAGCGGCAGTTGAAGGCGCTCTTGAATTAGATCGAGAAAAAATTTATCACGCAGTATTACTCGATCCTAATACAGCAAGCGTGTGTTCTCCAAAAGAAATTAGAGAAATGGTAGATGATATGTTTGACGCCGAAAAAAAATGGCTCCCTCAGTTTGAAAGTTAAAAAAAATAAAATAAAATAGTTAGAAAAAGTTTCTTTTTAAATTTTGCCTTCCCGTTTTAGACCCTCTAAATACGCTTTTTCTTTTTCCGCGTGAATTCTTTGTAACTCCATTTTCTGTTCTTTCCATTTAGGACCGCTTAAAGGGAAAAATTTTATAACAAGAGCAGCGAGTAAAATAAGCACCGCTGGGATAATTGTAAAGCCAATCATTATCCCTAATTGGGCGTCTGGTGTTTGAGTCGCTGCTTCGTTATCAAATCCAAAAATCGCGATTATTGTCAAGAAAAGCCAAGGGGCAATTGATACTGCAGGCTTAGTTAATAACGCGTTGACCCCAGAATAACTCGTTTCGCGACGTTTTTTCGTGCGTATCTCGTCGTAATCAATAACATCAGCCATCATTAATTGTCCAGTCATGAAATATCCCGAAAAACCAATTCCTAAAAGAACCATTCCAAGTATTGCAGAAATAAAATTCCATCCTATAAAGAAGAACACTATGAAACTTAACCCCGTCATTAACAGCATTAAAAAGTATACTTTTTTTAATTCGTACTTTCCTAAAATTTTGTTGTAAACGACAGTGAACGCAAAAATAACGACGAAAAATATAAGTAATGGCAACATCGATAATACTCCCTCAACCATTAAAACGAAACCTATGTAATAAAACACAGAAGTCGTAAGAATGTATTGTGCAATCGTGAAGCAGAAATTTGAGGCTTCAAAAATTAAAAACGATTTGTTCTTAAAAGTTTCAATCAAGCCAGTCCAATATCCTAACGGTTCCTCAAGTTGCGTATATTTATTTTCCTTTAGGAAATAACTACTAATAAACAAAATAATACCACAGGCTATACCAATAATTACCATAGCTGTTAAGAAAACATCAACAGGTGGTGAAGATTCGCCCGTTAACAATAGAGTAGGTAGTAAAAAAGTGATTAGAAGCCCTAAACCGCTAAAAATTGAGCTGAAAATCATTATTCCTGCTCGAGCTTTAGACGATATTGCCATTTCTGCCGGTAACGAATATGTGATAAGGCCAATTATCGTATAAATGGTATCAAAAGCAAAAAGAATAATTAAAAAGTTGAAAAAAAGTGCTACTTCGTTGTTTATGTCAACAAGCGGGAACCAACAAAACATAAACAATATTGCATAAACTGGCGCCCCAAATCGAATGTAAGGGATTCTACGGCCATATTTCTTTGATTTAGTACGGTCTTCCAAGAATCCAAATAATGGGTCGTTAATTGCGTTCCATACGATAAAAATCATCCATGCCAAACCCAGTAAAGATCCACTTAAACCTAATGTTATATTGTAATAGAATGTGATTGGTCCTAAACCTAAACCTGAAAGTATTCCGTTGGCGAAAACTGCTCCTCCATATGCAAATTTGGAGCGCGTTGGTACTTTTTCCTCAAATAATGTGTTTTTTTGTTCAATCATACTAATCTCACATATAATTTTTAAAATAGAAAAAAAATATTATTTAATTCTTTACTTGATGTTATAAAAATCTATCAGAAATCTTAACCCTCTTTGAATTAAAAAGGTTTAATTTCAAATTTTCTGTATATTGCAAAGTGAAGCTGAATATTTTAACGAACCTTTCTTAAAAAAGAACAGAGTATTTTACCGACAATACCAGAATAATATTATTAAAAAGTGTAAAGGAAGAAATTCGTTAGTAGTATTACCAACTGGCTTAGGAAAAACAATTATAGGGATTTTACTTATAGGTAAAGCTCTGGAAAAATATTCAAAATCAAAAGTCATTATTCTTGCCCCAACTAGACCTTTAGTTTCGCAACATAAAGCTTCGTGTGAGGACTTTTTAAATATTGATTCTAATTTAATTACTTCATTTACAGGCAAGATTTCGCCAGAAAAGAGAATTGTACTTTTCAACAACTCTAAAATTATAGTGTCGACCCCTCAAGTAATAAAAAACGATGTAGAAAGGGGGCGATACGATTTGAAACAAGTTTCTCTAATAATTTTCGACGAAGCACACAGAACGAGAGGTAATTACGCCTATTGTTTTATCTCAAATGAATATCTTAATACGTGTAAAGACCCGCTTGTTTTAGGGCTAACTGCCTCTCCAGGAAAAAGTTATTTTCACATTCAACAATTGTGCGATAATTTGTTTATTGAGAATGTTATATTTAAAACCTACGAAGATAAAGATGTAAAACAGTATATTTACGATATTGACACGTATTTAGAATTTGTCGATTTG
This sequence comes from Promethearchaeia archaeon, assembly GCA_029856105.1. Lineage (GTDB taxonomy): Archaea > Asgardarchaeota > Lokiarchaeia > Sigyniarchaeales > SOKP01 > SOKP01. The sequence goes on from JAHQWH010000193.1 coordinate 10,996, forward strand.
CCTATTAAAGTTTTAGAGTTAAGTGCGATTTGGTATAACTTATTTGAAAAATTTCTAAGATTCTTTATAGAAAAAAAATTAATTCCACCCAATAAAGGTTATTACTCTAAGTTGGATTTCTTAGGAGTATCGCGAGATTTAACTCTCTCTCTAAGGTATATTAATGGTAATTTACCAGAGTTATCAGAGGAAGAATACCAAGAAGCTCTTTATTTTCAATCTCCACGAATCATAGATTTAGTAAAAGAGAATTCGCTCAATGTCGAATTGATTTATTCTTACAGTTCAAGCTGTATTTCTTTACTACATGGGAAAGACTTGCTGGAATCTCAAAATATCTCGTTATTTGAAACTTTTTTAGAAAAAATAGAATATAAATCTGGCCATGATATTCTTTCAGCTAAGAGAATTATTAATTCCGATCACTATAAGTTCATTAAAAACATTTTTGAGCAGGACAACCGTGATAATTACTTGCATCCTAAAATTGAAAAGTTATTTTCAATTATAACGGAAGAAATCGAAGATTTTCATAATAATAAAATCATAGTTTTTACTCAGTACCGAGAAATGGCAGAATTTTTGAAAGGAAAGCTAATGGAACGCTTTGGAACTCGATTGAATGTAGAAAAATTTATAGGTCAGTCAACCAAGATAAATGATATAGGCTTTTCACAATATCAGCAAGGAGAAATAATAAAGCAGTTTAAAGCTGGTGCGATAGACATTCTTGTGGCTACAAGTGTCGCAGAAGAAGGGCTTGATATTCCAAATGTCGACGCTATTATCTTTTACGAACCCGTACCTTCTGAGATAAGGTTAATTCAAAGACGAGGTAGAACCGGACGACACGCCCCTGGAAGGTGTTATTTGCTAATTGCTAAAGGGACTATAGACGTTCCCTTTTACAAAGCCGCCGAGCGAAAAGAAATGGCTATGAATTCGGTGCTATCCGACTCAAAACAATTAGATTTATGTGATGTAGTTAACCGTGGACAGATTTGCTTTAAGGCAGTTTCTAATAAAATCTCAGAATTAGATTTAATTAAAAATTATAAAGAACGGCGTAAAAGAGAAAAAGAACTTCTTGCAAACCGTTCCATTGAAGAAATCATTTCAGAACTTGATAGTTTCGTCCAAAGCAATGAGTTTAAAAAATTAAAAGATTCTGGTGTAACTTTTTATTCCGATGTAATAGGTTTGGATAAATTGAAATTGAAATCTTCCATATTAAAAATAAAAGGAAATCAAGAAGGAAAAAAAAAAAATAAGAAAATGACAGAAAGAAAAATTTATTTAAATCATAATGTAAAAACATTAATAAGAATTGCTAAAACTTATAGCGTAGACGGGAAAATGTCTCTTTCTGATTTTAAAGAATTTGCTGAAGAAGAAGATATAATTGAAAAAAAATTTTATGCTCATTTAAATCAAGCTTGCTATTTAGGGTATCTTAAAAGAACTTCTGATACGATAGAATTCATAATGGATTACGACTAAATTCCTTCTTTAATTTTTTTTTTTAATTTTCCTTTCTTAAGAATTAATTTAACCATGATCTATTTCTTTTTTTCTTAGCTTGCGTTGTGAGATTAGGGTCTTATTCTTTTTTTTTCTAATAATTATTATCAAATAACCAGCAGGAATTGAAATAACAAATCCCCATAGTGGAGATTTGAATATTAATAAAATACTGCCAATTGGATAAAGAACACGACATACTAATTTAACTGTTCGATTTTTAAGTGATTTCTTTCCTGTAATTTGAATTGCATATTGGAAAATTGAGGGTATCCAGCAAACTAAAAAAATAATGAGAAATATAGGTAAACTAATGGAATTTACAATATAAAAATAAAATGCGTTACTTATTATTAATGCAAAAGCAGCGCCCAAAGCAAAAGCAAAACATCCTATACAAACAGCATAGTTAAAGATGTAAAATACATGATCATCGAAATCGTCGCGTTTTGGATTATGATGTGCTAACCAATGGATTACTTTTTTATCCTTTTGAAAATCATCTTTTTGGTAATGCATCTTTCTATTCTGGTTATAGTATGTAAAATTTTATGATCATTAAATTATGCATTAGTCCTTATTAATCGAAATAAAGGGATTGCAAGAACGGGTGCTCTAGCAATCACAACCTCCGCAATCGCAATCGCCACAATCACAACCACTACAATCGGAACCACCGCCACCGCAACCACCATAACTGCTTCGGCGTCTTCCAGTACCACATACACTACATCCTATACAAAGAATTACAATAACCCCTATTACAAGTATCGTTATTCCTGTACTGGGCATGGCGTATATCATTTCTGTTCCAAAAATAATCAATAGGAATCCAACTATAAAAACAGTACAAACAGCTGCAATAATTCTACCTGTAGTCCTTGATGATCTTGTTGTGGTATTTGAAGTTCCTTGATAGGGTTTTGGTGTTGGTGTTGATTGAGTTGGTTGAGTTGGTTGAGTTTGACGGCTAGTTAAACCATCAGTAGGTTCTCCACAAAAACCACAAAATTTTGCATCATCAAGTATTTCTGAACCACATTTAGTACAATACATTTTAATTCAAAATTTATTTTATTGAAATCCTTTTAATATTTAATATAAAATAAATGAAGTTACTCTACAATTTAAATGTAGAAGCATTAGATAGAAAAGAATTTTTCTAAAATGAAAAAATTAAAATATAAATTTTGATCATAAATTTTTTTTCTATTGTTTAATATTTTTTCTTCAACAAATTGTCATAATGCTTATTAATAAAAAATTCGAAGTCTAATTTATCAATAAATAATTTAATAAATCAATGGTAAAAATGGATATCAACTCGTTTCTAAGAAGAAAAGGAAAAAAATGGTTGCTGCTTGACTCGTTACTAATAATAAACATGGCTATTTTAACATTAATAATGCTAATTTTTCAAGTATATTGGGGGGATATTAATTTAATTGTTTCTGATTATGTCGGTTTTGATATAAACCTCGTTTTTATAATTATTGTGATCGTATTACTTCCGTTAATTTATGGGGGTGCGATTCTTCAAGTGCATTTTAAAAATATTAAAAAACATAACGAAATTAAACCTTGTATCCTGAACAAAATTTTACCAATAGTTCTAATGTTCATATATTCAAGTCTATTCGCTTTATTATTAGACTCTTTAGAACAATACTCCAGATTAATTCCTCAAGTTATAGAATTTTATAGCATATTTTTAACAATACCACTTTCGCTCTTACTTATTTTGGGCTTATATCCTTTGATAAAATCAATCCCACAATGGAAAACTCATTTATCAAATAGGATATTAAATGTAGAAATAAAATCAAAAATTATTTTAATATTATTAATTGCGGGATATTTTTTCGCATTCGCGTCCCCGCTATTGTTTATCCCCTCAAATGTGATTTCTGGCGATCTTCCTCCCAAACCCGAAATTATAGCTCATAGAGGTGCATCGCATTTAGCCCCCGAAAACACTATCGTAGCAGGAGAATTAGCAGTAGAACACGGGGCTGTAGGTTGGGAAGTTGACATAAGAATTTCTGTTGACGGAGAATTAATTTTGATGCATGATGATACTCTCACACGAACCACTAATGTAGAGGATGTTTTTCCAAATCGTAAGAACGATCGCACTGAAACATTCACGCTTTCTGAACTCAGACAATTAGACGCTGGTAGTTGGTTTGTAGAAAAAGATCCATACGGGGCTTTAGCTTTTGGTCGTATTTCAAAAGAAGATGGAGACAATTACAGGGGCATACAAATTCCCACATTTGAAGAAATTTTAAATTTCACAAGAGATAATGACTTTATAATAGATTTTGATACTAAATTACCGTCATCCAGCCATCTCTATAGTGATGTTTATTTTGAAACAATTTTAAACGAAACAATCGAATCGGGAATTAATTTAACAAAGGTTATGATTTTCACGAGCGACGCTGAATGGATTGATTTGATCAACCAAAAAAATGCCACTGATATATTATTAGGCATGGATATGAGCTCTAATCCTTCCTTAGAAGAATTTGAAATGTCTGAATACAATTATACCATTATCAAAACGGGAGATGAATACTCTAATGAGTTATATAGATCATTTTATTTAAACAGTATCCCTGTTATGGTCTATACAATCGATAGTGTCGAAAGATTCAGTCAACTATGGTGCTTAGGGACGGCTTTTGTTATGACTAACGAAGTACACACTTTTAACGATCTGAAAAACCCAATCTGGTATCTTAATATAGAAATTTACATCGTTATTTGGAGTATTATATACGTCGCAGCTTTAAGTTTTCTGTTTATTACGAAATTTTACCTACTTAAAAAAAGAAAAGAATAAAACAACATTTTATCAAAATCAAATTTTATCTTCCTTCCTTTTTTTGACAAAGAAGAAAAAGAATACTATTAACGTCAAAAGAACAGGAATTAAAATTATAATTGGATTTTCTCCAGTAAGTCTGAAGATATAATAAGATATCGTCAAGATTGAGGCAAAGAAAGCAATGATTGACCCGTATTGGTTTGTAAAATTCTTTAAGCGCCTAATAAACATGTATACTCGGAAATTCATTTTCTTTATAACTTCTAACTCTTTCTCATCCAACTTTGCTAAAACATCTGGATTTTCGTAGTATAACCCTATTTGGGGATCAAATTTTCCATTCAATTTTCCAGCGCTAATCAAAGAGATAAGATGTTTCTGGATTTGCTGTTTTTTTATTTTTAATTCATTCTGTAAAAAGCTTAACGTAAGAAATTCGTTAGCTACAGCTTTTATTGCCATTTCAACGTACGACTTTATAACCAACTCTTCTAAGGATTTAACTTTCTCCCTTAAAATGTCGCTAAACTCTTTTATGAAGTGGTCAAAATCGGCAATTATGTGCTTATTTTTAGTTTCAAAATTATTTGATTGCTTGTTAAATTCTTTAATTAACTCTTTGTTCCTTTTATTAACATCTTTTATTTCTTGTTCAATGTTTTTCTGTCTTTTATTTACTTTTAGATATGCCCTTTTAAATTGTTCTGTTTCAATATAATCTTCGACTCTCGCTTGAAGGGTACCTAATAATTGACTCAAATGAATTTTATTCCTATTTATATCGATCAATAATTTGCCGCGGCAAGTTTCAAATCTAAAAGTATTTATCTGCTCGTTAGTGAGATATACCTTTTCTTCGTATCTTTTCAGCGTTTCATTTTTTTTCTTAATGTAGAATTCTCTTGCTTCGATCTCAAATTTTCTCGATTCGTAGGTATTATTAATGACTAAATTTAACTTTTCTTCGATCTTTTCGTCAACTTGTTTAAATTTACTTTCGACTTTTTTCTTTCTATTTTCAAGAATTTCTCTCATTTTCTCGTAAGATTCGATCTTTTTAATGTCTTCCGAGAATTTATCAAATTGATTATTTAGTTCTATTTGAAGGGCGCTATATTTGCTACTTATAAAATTTAGTAACTCATTAAAAAGTATTAGATTCTGTTTTATATTATCTATTGCTAACCGATTATTATTGATAATTGAGTTAACTCCTTTTTTGAGCTCCATGTTTTCGATTCTTGCTTCGTCAACATTTAACTCTTTAATCTTCACATCGTATCGCTTATTAACAGATTCCTCTAATTTGCTCAAATCATCAATTCTATTCTGAATTTCTAACAAATTAACTCCTAAAGTTTTATTTTTTATACAAGAATCGTAAAGTGCTAAAAATTTTCCAATGGATTCCTGCGTTTGTTTCAAAATCCTGTTATCTACGTAATTTTTTAGTTCTCGACTCTTATAATATTCCTCTGTATGAACTATTAGTTCCTTTTTATCTTCAAATAAATCTCCTTGTAATTTAGAAATTTCTATCAAATTCTTTATCCTCGGAATTACGGCTTTACATTTGAGGTCTATTTTGCCAGCTAGCTTTTTGATATCTATTTTATCTGTGTTTTCCTCTTTACTCATAAGAATTATTTCGTTAGAAATTATATTGTCTACATATTCTTCTTTTAATTTGGTTATTTCTTCGCTTATAAAATCTTTAAATTTGTTCCATTGTATTGTCGTAATCGAATTTTCTTCAAACTTATCAACAATCTCTTTTAGAACATTCAACTTTTTAGAAAATTTATTATTATGCTCGTTAAATTCAATAAGTATCTTGTCAAATCCGTTAACTATATCAACAATTTTTTTAACTCTATTTTGAGCGAGATATATTTTATAATTCTCTAATTTATCCTTGAAGCGTGTAATTGTACTAGATATAAAATTATCAAAGTCTTCAATCTTCGCCCTATTTCTCTCTTCAATAACTTTTTCCTTTATATTTTGCACTTGTTCAGCTACTAAATCAATAATGTTTTCTTCAAGACGATCTAACTTCTCCTGCAAGTATTTATAGAGAAGATAAAGCTTTTGTTTGAATTTTATTTCCTTTTTCACAATCGATTTTAAATCTTTAATTTCTTCAGTTTTTTGTTTTAATAAAATATCGGTTTCCTTTTTGATGGCTTTAACCGCGTCATGAAATTGATTATTAATAACTTTATTTTTCACATTTTCTTTTATTTCTAATATTCCCGTTTGGATATTATCCTTGACATTCCCGATTTTCTCATTTAATTCGTTAAAAAATTGAAATCCATTTGTGTAATCTGCAAAAATCGAATCAAATTTCTCCTTAAAATTAACCCAATTATTAATTATTTTTCTATGTTTTTTGACTACTTTTTTTTCCTTTGCTGTAATTTGGTGTGAAATTTTGTAAACGATTTCATCGTATTTATTTATGTACTGCGATATCTTGTTAAACGCTTGAACGATAAGATCAAATTTTTCCTTACTATACCCGTCTTCGAGAATTTCTACAACGAAATTCTTAAAAGTATCTAATTCGCGATTTATATAATCTTGAATATCATATACTTTAGTATCTAATTCATCTAAGATTACAATATACTTTTTTAATTGTTCTTTTTCTTGGATCCTTCCTTGAAGATAATTATTTAATTCATTCAATCTATTCTGCAAAAGCGAGTAGGTTTTGTTCCATTGCGATATTTCAGACCCTAAGGTAGCTTGTAAATTAATATAAATTAATTCTTGACTAAACCCGGTTTCAATGTTTTCGTTTAAGAAGTCAGCTTCCATTAAAGCGTCTCTCATAATAAACTTTAACCGTTCTTTAGCAATCTCAACTTCGTCTAATAAAAGATAAGATTCAATTTCTTCCCTAATCTGTGGAATAGTATTCTCTAACTTTAATGTCATATTATAAATATCGTTTTTGAATTCTTTTAATTTCTCCTTTTCCTCGATTAGCCTCTCCGTATTAATCTCGTTATCAGAAACAACTACTTTCTCAAAAAGAAAGTCGAGGCATAAATAAAATTTAGTTCTAAATAAAAAAGCTTTTTTAGTTCTAATTTCTCCTTCAAAAAAATAATTGCTAATTAAGTCGTAAATTAAAGGAAAAATATCTTCTTTCAATTTTAAAGGTTCATAATGGTAAGAAGCTTTATACCTCTTAAAAATATCAGAAAGAGAGATAACGCTATTTTTGTTCAGTTGGTTATAGATTTCCTCAATAATAATTTTTTTACCTTGACTAAGGTTTTGAAGATAACGATTGAATTCTACCGCATTATCTAAGATCCTCAAATTTATGGTGTAATTAAGATTAATGTACAAGATGATCTCTTCTATACCATAACTCAAACCAAATGTTGTTTTAATTTGGTTTAAATCGATAAAGTTACGCTCTTCTAAGCGTTTAAACACAACTCTTTCAATATCTTCTATAAAGCGATGCCATATTAAAGATAATAAAATTACTAATTGTGTTACTTCTTTTAAGGTCCTTAAACTCCATCTTTCCCGTTCTTTTAATGTGTTATCTAAACTTCTTGTGATAAAAGAATAAATCCTCGCGGGATTATAATCAATTAACCAGGAATATATATCTAGAACATTAACAAGCCAAAAAGTAGTAGAAACCTCCGCATCTTCAGAATCAAAACCAAATCCACCGTGACCTTTTTGAAATGAATAGAGAAATTGAATTTCTTTATCTTTTACATCTGAATCTAAATCAAAGAATTTAAGACATAATAACTTAAAAATTATGGAAAAATCTTTTTTCCGATCGTTAATATATTGACGAAATTGCTCCTTGAATAACCGTGCATCTACACCAAGAAGGAGTAAACTCTCAATTACAAAATATAGGGTTTTAACGTTAGGCGTTTTATTATCTTCTGCACATTCTTTATCTAGACAGTGCAAAAATCCGCTGTTTCTTTTATGGTCGTAAATGAAGTTTTTAATTTTCCTGATATTTTCATTCTGACCCTTAGAAGAAAGATATTCCTTCAAAACTCCTAACAATTTTAAACTTGCTAATGCAAAATACGATGACCAAACATCAGGTTTTTTGGTAGAATTTGGAGATGCTCTAAAACCTAATTGATCTTTTTCAACAATTTCAACTTCGCAACTTTTTATAAATTCTAAATATTTTTCTCCATTATCATTCTCTTTTTGTTTGAGATATTTCCTTAACAAGAGAAACCAATATATATTCTCTAAAAGTAAGTTGGATTCATTTAACAAACTTTTGTTGTAAGTATGATATAATTCTAAGACTTTTTCGTAATCACTGAGGTAAAAACTCCCAATTTCCCTTCTTTTAACAAAAACAAAGGATCTAAATGGTTCTTTTTTAAATTTCGTAATATAAGGATAGGCGGTCTTGTTTTCCACATTAGTCAACTAAAAAACCCCAGCAAACGTTATAATAATAATAAAAATTTGAGAATATATTTTTTTGTAATTGTTTTTTATTTCAGCTTTTCGAACTTTTATTAGATTGTTAAATAAAGTAAAAAAGAATAGAAATAAAAAAATAAAAGAAATTTATAAGGGCGGGTCACTGTTAAAACTCAGCGTGGTATTTATTCCCATGTCATCGTACATTAATGGCATTTGAGTTGCGATTAGTGGCATAAATTTATTCCACGGTATGAAATTAATAACAAAGAAAAACGCGTTACTTATCGTCTGATTTTGATCTAATTATCTGTTGATAATAATAAGTCTTATAAATAAAAAAATAAAACAAAAAAAGAAAATTTAATGAGCGAATTGCTCATATTTTTTTTAGCCTAAAAAATCTGCTTCGGTCGGTTTTTCGACAATATCTAATAAGTTATATTCTATAATCAATTGTAAAACGCCCTTAACTTGCATACCATGATTGTAGAGGTTATTCGCATCGTCCAAATTCCTCCAACAGAAGGGACACTCTGTTAGCAAGAAGTCTGCCCCTACTGCGTTAGCTTCATCGCACCTCAAACTAGCCGTTCTAATCGAGAAATCAGGGTATCCTGCTCGAACGCCACCCCCAGCTCCACAGCACATAGAATTCATTTTTATTCGATACATTTCGTTAAACTTGAGTCCCACATCTTCCTCTAGCTTTTTAAGTATAACTCGCGGTTTATCGAACCATTCGTCAATCATTTTATTAACTTTTCTCATATCGAACATGAGGTTCTTAGATTCTCTGATCATTTCCTGTTCCATATCGATCGCGAAGTGTCTCCCCGTATGGCAGGGGTCGTGGTAGGTAATTACTTTTCCCTTTAATTCCTTGTTAGCTTTAAACTTTATCTTCTCTTTTTGAATAAGCGTAGTTATTAATTCAAAGGCGTGTAAGGTTTTAAAAGGAAGTTTTTCACCTTCTGCCATCCACTTTGGATAATCAATCGTTATCGTTCTGTAGCATCCAGCACACGAGAAATAAACCATCTCCAAATCCTTAAAATTTTCAAGATTCTTTCTCATTAATTCCTGTGCTGTTTCTACTGCACCAATTCTAAAGAAAGGGCTCCCACAACACACTTCTTCTTCAATTAAAGTAAAATTGATTCCTAATTTCTCGAAAAGTTTTGCGGTCGCTATGGCGACTTCTATTTGACGATAACTAGCAGTACATCCTACGTAATAACCTACTTTTGCACCTTTATTATTAACGAACTTTCCTAAACCAGCATCTTTTGCCCATTTAAATCGTTCTTCAGCTTTGCCACCATATGGATTGTTCAATTCTTTGACTAATCTATCAACCAATTCGTGTTTTTCGATCATAGGTACTCCTGATTCTATTAACGCAGCCCGTAAAGATTCGATAATATCTACGGTAGGGATTTTATTTTCGCATTGAGCAGAACATTGACCACATGTTATGCAGGGCAAAATGACATCTCTTACATCTTCAGAAAATTCTAAATCTCCGCTTAATATCGACCTAGCTATCCACATCTTGCCAGCGTTCCAAAAAGCTTCCCATCCGTATTCTATACCAGCAGGACACGAATCAATCATACCTTCGTAAAGAATGGTACCTTGTTTTCCAGTGAATTCCCCTATTCCCTCTCTACTAGGCTCGCCCGAATAAGCAAACCTACACGCTTTACAGTGGATACACTTATATATTTCCTTCTCCAATTCTTTTAATCTTTCCATTCCAGTTTTAGCCATTTTTTTTTACCTCCTTACTCAGTTATGGAAGAGCAAGCCTCCCAGGATGCATTATCATATTAGGGTCAAAAATCTTCTTCAGCGTTCTCAAATATTTCCAATACATTCCTGCTTGAGAATAAGTGAGGGGCGCGTGGATGTATGGATCTGGCCTGTAATTAATCCATCCTTGTTTAAGTGCGTACTCTGTTGTTTCTCTATTCATCTCTTGAACTTTTTCGATATCTGATTGTTTTGTGCTATCGAAACAAATGATGGGCATACAAATTGCTTGCCTACAACGCTCAATGCTCGCGATCCACATAACTGGGGGGAAACCATATTTCTCCATAGCAGCCGTATACATATTAGCAAAATGGGCGCATTCGTTCCAAGGGGTATAGAATGTGATAAATAAGAATCCTGCCTCCCAAAACGCATATGGAACCGCGATCTTATTGGGTTTCTTCAATCTGCTTGCGATTTGTTTGGGATGTAGTTCCTGAGGTTTCATGCTATCAGGGTCTTTAGCTCTATTTTTTTTGAAATCTTCAGCCATTTTATTGATTCTATTAACCACGTAATCTAACTCTTCTTGAGTTTGTGCCCAGCACTCCCAATTCATCCACCACTTACTAATTCCCATCTGTTCGTAGAACTCGTAATCGTGAGGGACTTTATCTTTTGGCCAACGTGTCATCACCAAAGGGTAATTCCCACCTTGAACCATAACGGTGTTGTGAGCAATCCCGAATTCCTGTTTCCCAATTTCGAGGGTTAAATCTTGCATATCCTCAGGATTGGACATACCCCATACAACCACAGTCTTAAATTTTGGATGTGGGTATATTTTAACTGCAACTTTAGTCATTACGCCTAGAGCACCTTGTGAACCCATCAAAAAGGACCAGATATCTGGACCTAGTCCGTATTTATAGAATGGTTTAGCAAATGGAAGAGCCCAAGAGCCAGTTCGTACTATATCTCCGTTTGGAAATACTATCTCACCGCACATAAAGTTATCACCTTGTGGGCCAACGGAACTAGTGTAAAGGGAAAATCCTCGATCGATAGCATCTCCCATTACGGTAGAAGCTGGTGGAGCACCGTCTGGTACTGGAGGTGCCCACTCTGGATAATTTTTGTGCATGTAAGCCCAAAGCCCCCCAATCGTGACTCCCGGTTCCACTACAACGTATCGATTCTCTGTATCGACTTCGATGATTCTATTCATTCTACCTAAATCAAGCATAACTCCAGCAGGCTTAATGGTTGGACACGCAAAGCCGCCAGATAGTCCGCCTGAAATCGGTGAGACTCCAATTTTTTCTGCAGAGCAATAAAGCAGTATTTTACGAATCTCTTCCATGTATTTAGGGCGTACGACGATATCAGGAATTTGGGATTCTAATCCCATTACAGATTTGGAAAGATATGACGCTGTAATTGCCTTGTTATTGGTAGCGTACTCCTTGCCTACAATACCAATCATGGCATCTAAATCTTTATCATCTGGTAATTTATAGCTCATATTTTTTTACCTTTTAATCAATCTTCATACTTTTTGATTTTTGAATAAAACAATTTTTATAATTCCGAAAATTAAATATTAGATTTTAAATTTGTCATAAAAGTTTTTCATAAACAGATGTATTTTTCTTATAATTGTATTGTTGAATTCTTAAAAATAGATTTGAATAATGGTAAGAATTAGAGTATAAATTTTTATTAAGAAATCGAATAGCCTTAAACTAAGTTAACTACTCTGTTGATTTCGGCATGTAGTTGAATTACAGAAAAGGGTTTTTCAATAAATGAAATAGCACCTATTTCAAGCGCTCGTCCTTTAATTGAATTATCTGCGCTTGTAAAAATAACTTTAGTGTGGTTATTGAATTTCATCAATTCGATGGTCGCGTCAATTCCATTTTTAACTGGCATTCGATGATCCATTAAAATTACATCCGGTTTAGGCGAGAGGGATTTGAATTTTTCAATGGCTTCTTTTCCGTTGCTTGCTTTATCAACGACTTTAAATCCGAACGTCGTTAGCATCATCTCGTATAATCTTTGCAACGACAAATCGTCTTCTACGATAAATACGGAAACCATTATACCAAATACCATTATTAATATATTCTAGGTTGAAATATTCAACTCATTCATTTAAAAATTTCGAAATTTAATTAAAATTCTACTAATCAAGATAACACAAAAAACATTTTTTATTTAATAATTTCCATTTAAGTTATAGTTAAAATTAGTTAAAAAATAAAAAAGAAAAGGAAGGGAAAACTTATCTTTTTTTTAATTCTTTAAAAACCTTTTTGAAGAGAATCGTATGCCGGTAAACAGGAAAAACAAAGAGAAAATCAATGTTAACGGTAAATGTCCAATAACAATGTAGGCAAAAACAGGTTCTGATGAGTAAGCAAATAATACAATAGTTACCGCTAAATGGATGATAGAGTTCGCAATGGCAATTCTTCGATTTGGAGATAGAATACCAAAAAGAAAATTAGGAAATAGAAATAGAATTATGATATTTCCAGTTGATAACAGAATCAAAGCCGGAAAAAATTTTGTGAACAGATCATCACCATAAAGAAATCGAGTTAGGTCAAGAGTCGCAAAAATAAAAAGAGTGGCATAAATACTGAGCAAAATTAAAGGGTAGATTAGCGATCCGTTAATTAACCACGATATTGCCACTCTAATTATGGGGGAGCTTATAGTTTTTCCTTTTAAGTTGCTTTGAATGTTTTTTTCCATTTCTTCTTGAATGATTTTTTCTGTGTCATAATCAGGCGAATAGGAGTCGATAAATTCTTGTAAAATGTTTTTCAAAATCTTAGCAACTAATTCGTTGTTATCTTTTGAACTCACGATCGCGGCTCCGAGTATCCGTTCGTCTTGTTTTGGGACTACGATAAGTTTATTATTTTCCCCAAGATCAACGGTTTTGACTGCCGTACCTAAGGCTTCTCTACTAAAATTAGTGATAGATGTGAAAAACCCTATTAATAAATTATCGTCGTACTTTTGTTCTCTCTTAAAATCTTTGGAATATAATAACCTTCCGTTTTCGTCCATAAGATAAAGATTTTTTAGCATACTCATTCCTCATATTTTATTATAATTTGGTTTTAAATTTTATATATTATCAACAAATTCTAAATATTCTCCAATGGAGGCAGTAGATTTTTTAAAACATTGCAAACGCGGACCAAATAATTCTGTTATCTTTACGATTACATTATTTGTATTTGATTTAAGAAAAATCTTATATTTTTCATTCTTTCTTTCTTCAATTATTACTTCAATTTCTTCCATTTCTTTTAGTTTTCTAATTAAGAACTCTTCAGGATCGTTTAGTTCTATCGTTACAATCTCGCCATATTGAGGCAATTCTTTAATATAATCCTTAAAAGCTCCTATTTTTGATGCTCTTTTGGTGATCGTTAAAATTTGGTCGCAATTTAATACGACCTCTTCAGATCCATGGAAGATCATAATCACGTGAAATTCTTGCTTAATTTTATCCATGTAATTGTTAAATTTTTCGTATTCAAATTTTCCTAGAATTCCATAAGGTATTGAAAACATAATAATCGTTGGTGTCTGGATTAAAGCGCGTGCTATTGAAAAAAGAAGATATTCTAAAGGTGTTAACTCTGAGAATTTCTTATTTTTCTTATTTAGCATCCCAGTTACTTCTAAAACATTTTTTAAGAACTGTTTTTTACGACTGTATTTATATGTTGTATCCGAAATTAAATCTTCAATAATTTCATCTATACCTTGACCTAATCCTGCATCTTTTAAAATTGCGTTGAATGCGTTCTTTCTCTCTTTATATCTCTCATTCAAATTTATCTTGTATTGAATTGCTTTCTTTACTTTCATATTTGTTATTACTGAGTCGTAAGCTGGAGGTAAAAGAAAAATTTTCTCTTTTTCTTTTTTTGATAACGATTTTATTGGGTGTCCAAAAATTTCTATTGACCCCATAAAATCTAGTTGAGAGCCTGCTATGGTCTCAAACAGATTCAATAAGTCCAATCTGTGATCGACATTATTTAAATACTCTTCGTCGTACATTATGCCAATAGACTTTCCTCTATGAATTTTAAAAGAAAGATTATTAATTACTTCTCCCACTGACACGCCGTTAAGAACTAAATATTGGGAATCTTCTTTTAAAGGTTCGAGATTGACTTGGTTAGAAACAATTTCACATATTTTTTCTATTATTTCAAGAACATGCAGAGGATTTTCTATATCCCAATTTCTTATAATTTCTTTTTCGTTAAATTTTCTTTCAGTAATAATCCTTGATAAGGATCTTGAAAATGAAAAGGATGGTAAAATTGGGTATTTTTCAAATTTAATTTTTAATTTAGTAGCGAAATTGGGATAACAGATTCGAATCTCTCTGTAGTATGGGTTATTTTTTATTTGATAATTTTCAAACTTACTATCAATTAGTTCAACTTCATAGTCCAAAATTTCTAAGCGTTTTTGAAATTCTTGTCTAATAAGTCTTCTCATATGCCGGATGATCTTCATTGGATTAATAAGACCATCTTCATCGAAGTCTGGATTAAATATAATCTCACTGAAATCAATCTCATCTTCAATAGGGGTATAAATTTTTAATAATGGAACTCCTTTCTCAAAGACATCGCTATTAGTAAAAAATAGTACTTCAATAAAGGATTTTTTATAAATCAAATCAATAATAGAAGCAATTCCAAAAGTATTTTCTCTGTAAGTCATCCAAAAACGTTTAGAAACTCTGACTGCGTCCAAAACCTTTAATCTTAATCGTTCTAATTCTACTTCTCTAGATTTCTTCAATTTCAGGCACCTCAATTAATTTGTATCTAAAGAATTGTTCCATTTTAGAATCGATTTGCTTTATTTCTTGGATGGAATCCTTACCAATTTTATTTTCGATTTTTTCAATTAGTTTTTTTAAGTTTAATTCGGTAAATAACGAATAATCAGTTCCCGCTTTATTTTCAAGAACGCTTTCTATGCCATCTATAGATTCGAGCGTTTCAATTAAGTTCTCATTTATCTCTTTGAAACATACTTCTATAGAACGTCCTTTTCCAGGTAATTGAGCTAAAAGGTTCTTTGGTTTCCCGAAGTCTATTACGCCGCGATCTCTACCGAAAATAGCAACGCGGTGGCAGAAGCGAGACTCTTCGGGGTAATGAGTTATTACAATTAGAGTAGTTCCAAATTGCTCGTTGATTTTTGTAAGGGCTAACCATAAGTTTTCACGTATGATAGGATCTAAGCCTGAAGTAGGTTCGTCTAAAATAAGAAATATTGGGGCGTGAATTAGCCCGATTGCAATGCTAACCCTTCTTTTTTGACCCCCCGAAAGATTTTTAATTAATTCATTTATTTTATCTTCAATCTCTAAGCTTCGCAAGAGTCTTTTTGACCTGCTTATTATTTCTTGCTCAGTTAGACCGTATTGATTTCCAAATGAGAGTAAATTATCAAGAACAGTGAAATTATGATAGATTTTCCCTAGATCTTGGGGTACATAGCCATATATGGGTCTAATCTTTTTAGAGTTTTTTTTGTTAATGTCCATTCCATAAATTTTACAAAATCCAGTAATTTTTCTCATTCCCAACAACCCTTTTACAAAAGTAGATTTTCCTGCCCCACTTTCTCCTAAGATTCCTAATATTTGCCCATGATCTATTTTCATTGACACAGAGTCAACAATCAATCTTCCACCAGCATACACACTAAAGTTTTCGCAATTAATTGCTGGAAATCTTTGTAAATAGGATGGAGTAATTTTTCCGCCAAGACCTACCTTTTCTATAATGCGTTTTATTAAAGAAATTTTTTTACGAATTTTTAAAAATATATATAGCCCAATAAATCCAGCTTCAGTAAGTAAGATATAAATCAATAAATAATTCCAAGGTTTTGAATCAAAACTCTGGTCATATTTTAATTCGTCTATAATAATAATTCCATAGGGAGTGTTTCGTAAATCGGCTCCAAAATCGGGATTATCTCCTACACCTCCAGTATTGGTGCTTATACATTCCGAAAACCAGATTAAAGCTTCTTGAATGTTATCTGGTTGAAAATTGTAGTCGTAAAGAGCCTTAGAAGCGAGATAGGTCACTAGAAAAGACGAAGGTAAATCTAAAAATTCCCCCATCATAGGTAGAAGGGAAAAACTTCCATCGGAAGTTTGAGAAAGCTT
Organism: Promethearchaeia archaeon; assembly: GCA_029856105.1. Classification (GTDB taxonomy): domain Archaea; phylum Asgardarchaeota; class Lokiarchaeia; order Sigyniarchaeales; family SOKP01; genus SOKP01. The sequence goes on from JAHQWH010000193.1 coordinate 27,792, forward strand.
TAAAAAATCAATTGCGGTCATTTTAGACATTGGACCTTCAACAAAACCCTCGTAAAAAATTTGCAAACCGTAATAAGTAGAAATAACATCGCTATGAAATCCTATAACGATTGAAAATCCTCCATCAGCATTTTGGCACGACCTTACCCATTGAGAAAGATTATTATAATGAATCCGATCTAACCCATTAATTAAATATAGAGAAGATAACGCCCAATATGTACTTTCTACAGTGGACACATTCATATTGATCAAATTAGTAAATACTATAGAATAAGACCCAAAAAGAGATAATAAATATTCGATATCTTTCCCAACTCTGAAACCTCCATCAGAGTTTTGCAAGTTAGATAAGAAGTTTTTTGTCAGATTTAACGCATCTGGAGGAAACCAAGGCCAATATGCGGGAATAAGCATTTGCAACAGATTTAATCCACAATAAGTAGCAAAAAGCGTTGCTTCTTGACCTGGTTGCGAACTAAATCCTCCATCGTGAATATTATAGCACGATATTGTAAAATTTAAGATTTGGCTTTTTAAATATTGAAATTGCGCGGTCTGTATTGAATCGAGATACCCCATACTAAAATATGTTAAAATTCCGAAATAATTAGTTTCAATTGTTATTTGCCCAAATAGAGCGTTCTTTGCTTGGAAAAAGTGTAGCCAATCGTAATAATCAATTTTAGTCTGGTTTATAAAATTACTTTGTAAAGGAGTAAGAAGTAACATGCTTTCTAAAATCTTGATTGATTTCATCGCCGCCCAACCAGATGTGAAATCAGACATAGTTACATTTGGACGTATACCAAATCCCCCATCATTATTTGAACAATTTAAGACATATTCTAATGTTTTAGAAGCGTTTTTTAAAGGAAGCCCTAATAAATCTAGCGAAGAAATGGCATAATAAGTTGATTGGACATCAGTAGTACCCGTTAATGTGTTAATATAACCCCCATCGAATGGGTTATACGATGCGTTAAAATAAGCTCCAATAAGTAATAGTTCAATTGAATTATAGGACATATTCATTCCTAAAAAAGATTTTACACCATAGAAGGTCGTTTCTGGATTTGAAACTAAAGAATTATTTGTTAATCGATAACTACCTAAAAACCATGTAGAATTAATAAATTCTTCAATATTTTGGTTTAGAAGTAAAGAACTCTCTGATAAACTATATGCGAGTTCAATCGCACAGAATGTAGAAATAATATCAGAATCATTTAAGTATTGATTAGCCTTAAAACCCCAACCCCCTTCATTTAAAGAAGTTGAAATGTAGTTTGCGATATTACTCGTATCTCCAAGATTTATCTTGTGTTCAAGATACGATTTATTGGTTATTTCTAAAGTTTCGATTGCTTCATAGGTTGAAATTAAATTTCCAAATCCCGCTATATCTGAATAGGATCCATCTATATTTTGTTTTTCAAAGATATAATCAAAAAAGAAATTACGGTAAAAAGACTCAATATTTAGATTAGAATTAGGATTTATTAATTCAGGAGTATTAATACTTGAAAATGTGAAATTAATAGAGTCAATGGCTCTAAAATTTGAATCAATGTCGGGTTCTACAAATAGTCCTACATCGTTATGGTGAGTGCTTGTAAAGGAAGTTGCCATATTTTTAACTTGTTCTACGTTTTTTTCGTCAATATAATAAGTCCAACGAACATTTACTAAAACCAAAGTTATAACTGGAGTTCCTATGAGAATAAAGACTATAATAAAATTTTTTAGTCTTTTTTCGTTTTTCCGACTTAATTTTAAGATATAATTCCACCCTCACTATTTATTTCGCTAATATCCACTTCATTTTCTTTTGTTTCTTCCTCTTGGATTCTAATCTGAAAGAGCCTTCTAAAATTTGCGATATCTCTACTCATGGAATTAATTTTAACTTCATTCTCAAATAAATATTTCATTAATTTAGGTAAATTGTTCTCAAAATTCTCCATTAATACTTCGATTGTTTCATTTCCAACGCGTAATACATTTTTGACTGAATTAAATTGTTGAACCGTTTTTATTCCTTTTTGATCTAAATTTTCGATTGAAATTCTCGCTACTAAACCACCACTTGGTAAAGAAGATATTAAATTTTGAGGTGTGTCAAATTCGAGTAATTTTCCCTGCCTTAATATCGCAGTTTTATCACATATTAGTGCTGCTTCTAAATCGTGTGTAATAATAAACATAGTTGTGTTTAAATGCTGGTTTAACTTCTTTAGATAACTGAGTATATCATAGCGTTTCGACGCATCCACACCAGTCGTGGGTTCGTCAAGAAAGAGAACTTTTGGGTTATGTATTAAACCAATAGCCATTGAGAGTCGCTTCTTTTCGCCCCCGCTCATCTGCGATACCTTTTTTTTCCAAGTGTCCTCAGGAATGTCTAATATTTTAAACAGCTTTTCAGCGGTTTCTTTAGCCTTTTTTTTGTCCATTCCATAAGTAGATGTAAAAACTTCGACATTTGCCATAGGATTTAATTCAAAATATAAATTCAATAGTTCTAGTTGAGGAACGTATCCAATATTACTTAGAATTTTTGAATGATTTTTTTTTTTACTCGGATTTAAACCTGTAACTACTACATTTCCACTCCAATTTTTCTTTTCAATTTGGCATGTTAATACCCTAATAATTGTTGTTTTTCCTGCACCTGAAATTCCAAACATACCAATGATTTCTCCTTGCTTCACATTAAAAGATACATCATGCACTATTTGGTTTTTCCCAAATGTAACATTTAAGTTTTCCACAAGTACCATTGAATTATCAGAAGGCTTAGAAATCTCCATTTTACACCTCATATTTCCTTCTTTGAAAGATTATGAAAGAGATAATTACAAGAAAAACGCTAACACCTAACAAAGTAAAAAAATCAAAACCAAATACTGATTTTCCCTTAGTAACTATTCCTGTTATTAACGGACTTCCATGAGATAACGGAAGCGCGTATGCTATTATTTGTAAGTAAATCGGCATTGCATCAATAGGAATAAATATTCCACTTAGAAGAATTAAAACCAGAAAAGTAGCAAAAAATAATTGGTTTGCTTGAGTTTTAGTTTTGCTAAATGTGCTAATAAAAATACCTATAGCAAGGCCGGTAAATCCTAAAATGAATAATGCGAGGAATAAATCGAACAATGAACCTACTACATATAACCCAAATGCTAAAGCACTAATAACAAGTGAAAGATCTTGAATAATCAAAATGCTTGTATAAGTGATATATTTTGCAGATAGAATCTCAGCCCTTTTAACGGGAGTGAGCAATAATCTCGCAATTGGTTTTTCTTGAACTATTATTAAGATTGTTGAGACCATCCCAACGCCTATAACCATAAAAGAGAGAACAAGTACCATGTTATAATTATATTTAAAACTATAGCCTTCAGGTATCGAAAATTCTTCATTTCCAATAACTTCAAATTGAGGGGTTAAATTATTTTGGTTAACAAAAATTTTAATAGAATCGTAAACGGCATTTAAATTTTCTTGAATTTTTTTGATATCTGATGAATCTGATATACAATCTATTAAACCAGGATAACCCCAGATTAATAATTCAGAAAAGTCAACTGGAATTGCGATAATAACCTTAATTTTCTTTGAAGTTAAATAATTTCTAGCCGTTTCCATCGCATAAATCTCTTCAGAAGCGTTAAAAAATTGTATAAGATTCAATAAATTTGAGCTGTTTACAGCCTCAACATATTTCATATTGTAATCATCTAATTTTGACTCGGTAAAATTATTTTCATTAATAAATGTATTTGAATCGTAGGAAACTACAACACAATCTATAGGGTTTAAAGAAGAACCTGAAATATTAGCGGTTACTCCTAATAAGGCTACTACAAGAGGTGGAACTATCAGAGCTATAAAGATATTAAATTTATCAGTCCATAAGAGTTTAAATTCTTTCTTTATTTGTCTAACTAATCGAAATATGTTATTCTTAAAATTGCTCCGTTTAATTCTTTACACCTCCACTTTTTTAAACTTATATGCGATATAAGCAATTAGTAGAAAAACAAAAGAAATTAAAAGAATAGAAAGAACATGCTCTAAATTTAACGATAAACCTCTTAATGTTATATCTGTTATGAGGACTGAAGCGTGGCTTAAAGGAAGCATGTCTGAAAGAAATCGCGCACTCCCCAAAGACTCAGGCGGCATTATAGTTCCTGAAAAAATTATTATAATAATAAACAGCATCAAGTACATTTGATTAGCTCCTTGTTCTGTTGGGCTAATTGCAGAGATAAATAAACCTATGGCTATTCCACTAAAGCCAATCATTATTAAAACTAGATAAAAATTAAATAACGAGCCTAAACTATATAAACCGAAAAATGATGTCATTACGAATATTTCTGTAGCTTGCATTATCATTATTATAGTGTTTGCAATTAGTTTACTAAGGATTATATCCCTTTTTGCCGTAGGAGTTATAAGCATTCGCGGAAGCGGACCCTCAGAAACAATTGTTAGAGATGTTAAATTCATCGTAGTCCCAATTATTATTATTGGTAGGATCAGAGCTAATGAATAATTAAGTAATTGAGATTCCCATGAAGGCACTCCAAATTCAAGATGAGGGACCATTATTGTAAAATTTTCCAACATATTAATCTCAACGCGAAAAAGAGCAAGTGGTTCTTGGAGAGCCACTTCAATTGCACCAACAGCGCTTAGATCAGAGCCATCTATATAATAGATTAATATAGGATTAGTTTTATTTGCTACAGATTCTGAGAAATTTTGAGGGAGTACAATAAAAACATCGATTACTTCATTTTTTAATAAATTAACACACCGATAATATGCTTCGTCATACTCTACACTGGTGCTACTATTATAGTATCGATAAAGATCCCATGTTGTTGTGTTTTGTTCCATAATCGAGATAAAAATATCATCGTATTGAGAAGAATTTGACGGGAAATTATCGTAAGTAGGCATTTCATCGAGAGTTATAATCGCAGAGGTAAAAAATTTCATAGGGCCAACGCCCGTAGTTAGCCCAAAAATGACAATTAATATCATAGGTATTGTAAATAATAGAATTAAAGTTCTTTTATCCGATTTAATTCTACCAAATTCTTTTTGTATTAATCCGCCTAAGCTCATTATATTAAGCTCTTACAAGAAGTATTCTATAAATTTGAAGATTTGAATAATAATAAATGATTAATGATATTTAGGCGAATTTTCTTAAAAATTTACTGCACAGTTTTGTCAACTGTTTGAAAAAATTTAAGATCCGATACTGGTGTTAATTCATTCATTTTCAAAAGAGACCTTCTTTTTTTGTCTTTAACAATAAATTTTTGAAAAATTTCATTGTTATCACTTATAAATTCCCAAAATTCTTCATAAATATCTTGTAATGTTCTAGGATTTTTCCTATTAAAGCTCTCTTTGATTATTTTTGTTTCTTTTTTAATATCTGGCTTTTTTTGCATGTTTTTGATAGAATTTTCCTTTGATACTGAAGATTTGTATAGCTTTAAACTATTTACAAAACTTTCTTCGTAATTGTGTCTTAGATTGTTCTTCTTTTTGTCATTCTCTAATTGAAAATCAACTTTTTGATATCCCCGTATTTTAAAATTTTTGTCTATAAATAATTGGAAGTGATGTTGACAAATCTCTCCTTTAGGAACAGAGACGGTAGTTAATTGAGAAGCTTGGTTAATTACGGACTTAGGAATCCTTATCGTGTTCTGTGCTTTACACACAGGACAAATAACTTGAATATATCTATTAACTGTTATAGCTTCCATACAATTTTTACAAAAATAAATTAATTTTTTCGTCTTTAAATTTATCTACATCTTAGAATATAAATACCCCTAATTTCGAAAACAATATAGTTTCAACCTTCAAAACTAAATTTTAAGTTCAATAAATTATAATCTTTTATAATACTAATCTTTTCAATGGGACAAATTAAATTATGAGCGATCAAATAACTGATATGGATGTTTTCTTTAACCCTAAATCCATTGCTATTATAGGTGCTTCAGATACTTTCAAATTTGGTTATACTATGACAAAGTATTTATTAGAGTCGAATTTTAAAACGTATCCCGTAAATATAAATAAAGATGTTATTTTTGGTCATAAAATGTTCAAAAATATTAATGATATACCAGATGATATCGAATTAGTAATTGTCGTAGTAAATAATGAACATGTGCTTCAAATAGTGAAAGATTCTGTCAAAAAAGGAGTTAAAGGAATAATTATAGAAACTGCAGGCTTTGCTGAAACGGGTATAGAGAAATTTGTTAAAATCCAAGAAGAAATAGAGTTAATTGCTAAAAATTCGAATGTAAGAATAATTGGTCCTAATTGTGTGGGTGTTACTAATTTTAACAACAAATTTACAACCACAGAAATAGATTTTAATCAATCTATAGAAGGAGGAACTATTTCTATTATTGCACAGTCAGGTGTGTTAGGAAATATATTTGTCGAATGGTCAGCAAGTCAGAAAATTGGTTTTTCGAAAACTATAACTCTTGGAAATAAAGTAGATGTTGATGAGATTGATATGCTGGAATATCTTGAGAAAGATGAGAATACAAATGTAATAACTCTTTATTTAGAAGGCGTGAAACGGGGACCAAAATTAATAGAAATATTAAGAAAATTGACTAAACCTGTTTTAATTCTAAAAAATGGTCGCAGCGAAATTGGTTCTAAAGCGATAAAGAGTCACACTGGCTCTATCGCTGGAGACGACAAAATTTACGATGCGATTTTCAAACAATATTCCGGTATTTATCGCGTAAATAATTTTTACGAGATGTTTGATATAGCTCAAGTATTTGCTACTCAACCCTTACCCAAAGGAAAGAACATCGCAATAATTACATCTTCTGGAAGTTTAGGTATATTAGCATGCGATGAAATTGAAAGACTAGGTTTAAAACTTGCAGTTCTAAATGAGTCCACTATCCAAGAAATGAAATCGATCTCACCCAATTGGACTTCTTTGAAGAATCCTGTAGACTTGGGCCCATCTCTATTTATGACCTTTAACAAATCGTTAAAAGCGATACTAAACGATGAGAACGTTGATGCCTTACTACACATTTTCGCTGTCCCTCAAAAACCTTTAGAAACCTTTTCTATACCTATAACACCACACTTGAAAGAAATGAGAAATCTTTCAACTAAGCTTAATAAACCCATTATTACTTGCGTTTTTGGGTCCCGTTGGGTTCTTGAATACTTTTTAAAACATTCGCACAAATATAAAATTCCAATAATGACTCAGATAAGCCACGCAATAAAGACGTTCAGATTTATGTATGATTTTAGTAAATCAAATAAAAACATGAATACAGATATCGAAATTTAATGTTTATTAATACCTTTCAATTTAAAAAATTTTACTTATACATAGAGAAATAATCGCAGTAGGAAGTGAACTTGGATTCTTACCGTTTATTTTTATTGCTCCTTTTGTTTCTACCGCTATTTCCATGCCACCCTTGTTATTTTACGATTGGAAAATAAAAAGTTTACACAATAAATTTGTCAGTAAATTAACTAAAAGGGGACTAAGAATTGTTGATAATGTTAATGATATCTAATTTTACTAATTCCTTTTTTTCTAGTGAATTAAAAATTCTCTTTTAAGCTTTTTTAAGTAAAAGGCCATTATAAAAACTGGACTCCAAATTTTTTATAATCGACTCCAAACTCCTTTTAATTAAAAATAAAACATTAAATATAATAGTTAAAAAGGTGGTAATTAGTGAATAATAACTGGGACCAAATTTCGGATCAAGCTTTATTATATTGGGAGGAATTTATGACATGGTTTTTAAGTATGCCTATCCCTGCTCAAGTCTTACTCATAATTGGTACTGTAGCGTCGTTAATTCTAGCCGTACTTATCGTATATTTTGTGTTAAAGGGAGTCTGCTATTTAATTTATTACATATTAAAAGGAGTTTATCTTCTATTAAAGGGTATTTTTGTAGGCCTATACAAATTATTTGAAGAAATATATTATGATATTTCTGGAAAACCTAAACCTGTTAAGAAAGCTTCTAGTAGCGAAGAACAAAAAGTTAATCCGCCCCAAGCTTATGTAGAGCCTGAAATCATTAAACCGGTACTAAAACAAGTTGAAATTATACAGCCTAATGCCGTATACTGTAGTGAATGCGGAAGTCAATATACCGAAAAAATGCTTGAACAATTAGCTGAAACCGGAATTGCTTTCTGCGTTTATTGTGGAAAAGGATACAAATCTACTAAAGTTGCAGTAGAACAATACTAAATAATTTAATTTTTTTAATTTCTTTTTTTATATAGCAATTTTAAAATTATTATTGTTATTTATTGGCTATTTCAGAAGAATAATTTTAAATATTGATCTAACAATAAAGTAATTACCAAATTTCGTTAATTATATTAAAATAATATTAGAATCTGATAAAAAATGAATAACGAAGATGCCAAAAATAGTCCATATTTGGAAAAAATATGGCTTAAATCTTACGATACTCATGTAAAACCAAAAATTGATCTAGAGTATTATTCTATAGCAGAAATGATGAAACGTACAGCTAATAAATACCCTAATAGTTTATGCTACGATTTTCAAGGTTCTTGTGCGACTTTTAAAGAAGCAGAAAAATATATTAACAGTTTTGCTAACTTTCTTGTTGAGAGTGGCGTAAAAAAAGGAGAACGCGTCGTAATAAATTTACCAAATCTTCCCCAATTTATCGTAGCGTTATTTGGAACTTTTTTCGCTGGATGTGCTGCTTCAGGGATGAATTTTTTATTACAACCAAATGAAATAAGGTATCAGTTAAAAGACAGCGGAGCGGTTGCGATAATTACTCTTGACTCTTTTTACGAAGAGAAAGTAAGGGAAGCGCTCCAAACGGGGGACACAGATGTAAAAATTGTGATTACTACTAGCGTAGCTGACGTTATGGATTTAGAACCTGCTATGAAAGAACAACTAATTAAAATAGGAAAAGTTCCTTATGGAAAAGTTGAGCCAATTAATAGTATAAAATATTTTACCTATAAAGATATTGTGGATAAATATCCAAACGATAAATCGCCTAATGTTGAAATAGGTCCAGAAGATGTTTTATTACTTCAATACACGGGTGGAACGACTGGCCCCCCTAAAGGGGCAATACTAACTCATCGAAATTTAATACAAATAATGCAAATAGTAGCTCATTGGTTTGATCCTGGTTCCAATCCTGGTGAAGATATTTACATGTCAGGATTTCCATTTTTCCATTTAGCAGGTTTACAATTTTGCCTTCAGAGTGTTTTTTTGGGTAGTGCACAGATTTTAGTTCCTGATCCAAGAGATACTAATTATATGACTGGAAAAATGAAAGAATATGAAGGTAAAATAGCGCTAATGTACAACGTTCCAACTCTTTATATGATGCTTTTAAAGAATCGAAAATTTAAAAAATTAGACTTAAGTTCTGTAATAGGTTACATCTCTGGCGCTGCTCCTTTCCCCACCAAAAACATAAACGAATTCGAAGGTGTAGTCGGCGAAGGGAAACTTGTAGAAGCTTATGGAATGACGGAGGCGTCTCCTGGAGTAACTATGAATCCTTACCTTGGAAAGAAGAAAGTTGGAACTGTTGGTGTTCCATTTCCTAACACAGAAGTAAAACTAGTAGATGTTACAGATCGAAATAAGGAAGTCCCTATAGGGACACCTGGAGAAATAGCCATAAAAGGCCCTCAAATATTCAAAGGCTATTGGAATAAACCAAAAGAAACTGAAAATGCGCTTGTTGACGGTTGGTTCTATTCTGGTGATGTTGGTGTGATGGATGAGGATGGGTATCTTACCATAGTTGACCGTACAAAAGATATGATAATTGTCAGCGGCTTTAAGGTTTTTAGCGTTGAAGTTGACGATAAGATGAATAAGCATCCCGCAATTGAGTTATGTTCTACCGTTGGAATCCCTGACTCAGATCGTCCAGGTTCAGAAATAGTTAAATTGTATGTGCTGCTTAAGGAAGGTTACCAAGCTTCAGAGGAAGTTAAAGCAGATATTTTAAAATATGCTCAAGATAATTTAGCAAAATATAAAGTTCCTAAATTCATTGAATTTCTCGATCAATTACCATTAACAACAATAGGCAAAGTCGATAAAAAAGCTTTAAGAAAGATGTAATTCCTTTTTTTTTATTTTAATTTTTTTTCATAAAGAATAACCGCTACGGGTTCGTCTTCCCAAGAGGGATCTTTAAACCCTAATTCTTTTACATACTTTACTACTTCAGCCTTACAGTAAAGCTCAACTAAATCGATCTCATCTTCATCAATCTCGAAGCTTAATGTATAAGTTATTAATTGACAAGCGGCTAATGGATCACCGTAAACTATGATCCATACTTCGCTTTCTCTAGGTTTTTCCGGTTGAGCAAGACTCTTAATATCTATTTTCTGTAAAATTGCTTCAGAATTAGTCAACCATAAAGAATTTATATCCTCTAAATTTAATAACGGTATATACGACCATCCAATATTTAATTCATCTCCAGGGCCAATATCCATTTTTTTATAAATAATTTTTGCCTCTTCGTTAGTTATTTTCCGTATTTGAGAAAAATCGCTTTTACTTAGTTTTAACTCGTTCATTTTACATTCTAAGACTTCCATCTTTTTTTTCTCTTTAAATCCGTGAAATTTTGCTAAAGAAAGTGAGCCAAAATTTCTCGAAGATGTATCGTATTGAGCGACCGTAGCGCCTGCTTGAATCGCGTAATCTATTGCATATTTCATCAAATATCGCCCTATTCCTTGTTTTTGGTGAGTTATCTTAACTCGACCACCCTCTAACCAAGCTACTCCATTAGAAAACATCTTTACTCTTCCAAATCCAATTAATTCCTTCATTTCTTTTTCAAGAAATGCTCCATAAACTAACTTATCATCCTCATTTAACCACCTTTTTATAACATCGGGAATGTAATCATCTCCTTCCCATATATCTTTACTTATATCTAAGATTGCTGGTATATCTTTTTCTGTTAAATCTCGGAAGAATAATTTCATAATATCAACTTAAAATAAACAAATTGTTTATATTAAAATAATAAGAATGTATTTAAGAAAGTTTTTTGTATAAGTTATAATATATTATAAAGACCAAGCTAAAATGAACTATAATACACGCAAATATGCCTAATGTAAAAAGGAGATATGCGTTATAGATTCCTAAAAGGAATGAAAATATAATATAAGAAATCAGAATTTTTAAGTCTTTAAATCTAAACCATGTATGAATGTGATATAGCGAAAAAATTAAACTTGAAATCATAATTGTTGAAATTATTTCTAAATTTAGATGGTTTAATAAAATCCCTATAAGATAATAGCGAAAAATTAATTCCTCCATTATCATAGTCAACGGAAAAAAGACGAGTAAAACTATTTTACCTTCATCGTTCAAAAGTACCCTGATAACATCGTGTTGTTTCATTTTTTCTTTACTTTTTTTACCGTACAAAAATGATTCCATCACTTTTCCTAAAACTAAAAGAAGCACAAGCCCTATCAATAAAAATAACAAAATCTCTAAGTTAATTTCGCTTACGGTGAGAAAATCGGCGTAAATTCCAAAAAATATTGGAATAATTAAAACTATAACTATTGAAATTATAGCTAAATACTTTTTTCCTAATTTCAATTCTTTCAAACCAATCTTATGATGTTGAAAATAGTAAATTGAATTACATTTAAGTAGTTGAAGCTTTCTAATATATATTATTTTAATCCATATAAATTAAGGTTTAAAACTTGTCAGAATTGTTTCAAAAATTAGAAAATATAGTTAAGGAGAAATATATCTCGAACAGTCTTTATGTAAGACACGCATATTCGAGGAATGTAGATCCCGTATTGCAAGGTGTCCCTGACATCGTAATTAGACCGAAAGATGCAAAAGAAATTTCTGAGATTTTGAAAGTTGCAAACGAGGATAATGTCCCCGTTACTCCCCGTGGCGGCGGTGATTGTGAATTTGGCGGTAGTAAACCAATAGGAGATGGCGGCATTGTCTTGGATTTAAAACGTATGAATAATATAGTTAATTTAGATCAAGAAAATCTTATCGTAACCGTTGAGGCTGGAATCTCTTGGGCAAAGTTAAACGAATACTTGTGTCATTTTGGATTATACACTGGATGTTTAGGTCCAGGCTCCGGGTTAACTGCATCAGTGGGAGGAGGCATTTCACATCAATCAGTAGGAGGTGGGGGGTGTGCGAAATACGGTTCGTGCACAAATCAATTAGTTTCTTTAGAAGTAGTTTTACCAACAGGCGAAATTATTGAAACTGGATCTCAAGCAAATAAGTTTTCAAAGTTTCCGTTTAATAGATTTGGGAATGGGCCAGACTTAGCAAGTCTTTTTTGTGGTGATAATGGCATTTTAGGTGTAAAAACAAAAGCTTCGCTACAAATATTTCCAAAACCTCCATTTGCGGATTATAAAACATTTCTCATGCCACGAAAATCTGAAGAAGTATCAGCAAAAATTTTTACAGAATTTAGGCGTAAAGGGATTGATGTTTACGATTCGATGTATTTTATGGATTTATTAGTAAGAGTAGGCACAGAAAAAGGAATTTTTCCTTTATGGGAAAACTTAAAGAGAAAAAGGGGTACAATGTTTTACACCGTAGAAGCTAACTCGGAAAAAGAACTTGAAGAGAAAGTTAAACAGTTAGATAAGATTTTTCTACAAAATAAAGCAGAAGAATTAGGTCCAGAAATTGCAGACGGGAACATAGGGAAATGGCACTACGAAGAGCAAGGACATTGGTTAATTGCACATAATTTATGGGGGTTAGTCCCTGGCTTTACAGCATTAGACGCAGAATGTCACACGCCAATAACCGCTTATCCCGGAATTTTAAAAGATGTAGAACTTTGGGATTTTGAACATTCTAATGAAATGGAACAAATTTTAGATGTTTCAGGAATGCGACCAATTTCTGGAGCGGGTCCAATTATACTAATTGGAGATCACAACGTTGAGCTAACAACCGGATTTACAAGCTTCGAAAGCTATATTGATGGAAAAAATTATGAATTTCTTAAAGAATTAAACATCAAACTTTGGAAATCGCTACTCGAAAGAATAACTAAACACGGAGTAACATGGTACATGGTAGGGGATATTCTCAGTAGACTTTTGGTAGAAATTGGAGCGTTTCAGCCAGAATATTTTAAATTTATGAAATCAATAAAAAAAATGCTTGACCCTGAATTCATTTTAAGCAGAGGAAAATTTAATTTTTGGGGAGAAAAATAAAAAGCAAATGTCATTAGAAAAAGGAGCAAAAAAATGTTTAGTAAAAGGACTTATCTTGAAAATAACGTTGGGAATATAGTTAAAGTAAAAGGTAGAATTTCTAAAGTAATCTGGCAACATATGACAGCTCTTATTAATTCTCATCCACACATGAATTATTTCGACTTAGCTGATAGTTATCAAATTATAGTTTATACTAAGGACCAGATTTCTTGTGAAGGTCAGATCGAAATAACTGGGAAAGTAACGATGCTAGAGAGTGATTACAATAATCCTGAAGCCAAAATTAGCGATAAATTTGCTGAATATCATATAATTGCAGATTCTTGGAAATGTATTGAAGAATGATTAAAAAATGAGAAAGTTTGAAAATAAATAAATCAAAAATTTTAATTTGATTAGAATTAGAAAACATTTAAGTAATTTATAGAGTCTATTATAAATTGTTTTTATTAAATTGTTAAGAGGTTTAAGAAAATTGTCTGAAGTATATAAAAAATTAGAAAATATCGTTAAAGAGAAATTCATCTCTAATAGTATTTATGTCCGGCACGCGTATTCAAGAAATGTAGATCCCGTTTTACAAGGCGTACCTGATATAGTAATTAGACCGAAAGATGCTCAAGAGATTGCAGAAATTCTTAAAATTGCAAACATTGAAAATATCCCCGTTACACCTCGTGGAGGCGGGGATTGTGAATTCGGTGGAAGCAAACCCATAGGGGATGGTGGAATTGTATTAGATATGAAAAGAATGAACGAGGTTATCAATTTAGACCAAGAAAATCTTATTGTAACCGTTGAAGCCGGAATTTCTTGGGGAAAATTAAACGAATACTTGTGTCATTATGGACTTTATACGGGTTGTATGGGACCGGGTTCCGGAATGACTGCGGCGATAGGAGGAGGAATATCTCATCATTCAGTAGGTGGAGGGGGGTGTGCGAAATATGGAGCCTGTACTAATCAATTGGTTTCATTGGAAGTAGTCCTTCCGACGGGTGATATCATAGAAACGGGCTCTCAAGCTAATAAGTACTCCAAATTCCCATTCAATCGATTTGGTAATGGTCCTGATTTAGCGGGACTTTTCTGTGGTGACAATGGAATTTTTGGCGTGAAAACTAAAGTTTCGTTACAAATATTTCCAAGACCACCATTCGCAGCATATAAAACATTTCAATTACCTCGAAAAGAGAGGGAAGTTTCGGCAAAAATAATGACTGACATTAGGCAAAAGGGAATTGATGTTTACGATGTTATGTATATAATGGATCTTATTGTTAGAATAGGTTGTGAGCAAGGAATGTTTCCTTTTTGGGAAAACTTGAAAAAAAAGAGAGGTATAATCTTTTATACGATCGAAGCAAATTCGGAAAAAGAATTAGAGGAGAAAATAAAACAATTAGACGAAATTATGCTAAATAATAAGACAGAAAAATTAGATCCAGAAATTTCTGACGGGAACATGGCTAAATGGCATTATACTGAACAAGGTCATTGGCAATTCTATCATAACTTATGGGGCATGTCTCCCTGCATGGAACCATTAACAGCAGAATGTTTTAGCTCGATCAATTCATATCCTCCAATTTTAAACGACATTGACCAATGGGATATGGAACATAACGAAGATATGCAAAAAATTTTAAATATAACAAAAAGTCGTCCGATTGCAGGGAGTGGACCAATATTATTAATTGATGGAAATAACGTAGAAATAACATGTGGTTTTACTAGCTTTGGAAGTTATTTCGATGGAGAAATTCATGAAATTCTTAAGGAACTAGATTTAAAGCTCTGGAAATCGCTATTAGAAAGAGTGACAAAAAGCGGGGTTCAGTGGTATATGATGGGAGATTTTATGTCTCGTTTGATGGTCGATATTGGAGCTTATACGCCAGAGTATTATAATTTTATGAAATCAATAAAAAAAGTTCTTGACCCTAAATCAATACTAAGTAGAGGAAAATTTAATTTTTGGGGGGATTGAAAAAATGAGTGAGTTAAAACATTTAAAGAATGAATGGAAAGCCATATTCAGCTGTATGGGGTGCGGAGACTGTGGGTATGCCATAAGACCCGCAGTTGATAGATATTTAACTTGTCCGGTTTTAGAAGCTAAAGGAGAAGGAGGTTTTGAAATTTATTTTGCTCGAGGAAGAATGAACGTTCTTAAAAGCATATTAGAAGGACAGATTCCTCTTTCCAGAGAGCTCGCAGAATTCGTTTACGAGTGTATGGAATGCGGAAATTGCACAGAAGTGTGTCATATGTCTCAAAACGAGTATATCGTTCTTAATACATCTAAATGGATCGACCATGTAAAAGTATGGGAAGCGTTACGAAAAGATCTAATAGAAGCTGGATTCGCTCCCCTTGATAGACACGGTAAATTAATTGATTACATGAACGACGAAGGTATGAGAAATCCTTACGGCGAAGAAGAAGCAAAAAAATTCGAGTGGACAACCGAATTTCCGGAAATCAAGGATAAAGGAGATTTAGTGTTTTTTGGAGGGTGCACGATGCCTTTAAGACAAGTAGATGCATTGAAAAGTATGATGAAAATTTTAAAAGCTGCTGGAAAAGTTATCGCAATGTCTAAAAATGAGTGGTGCTGTGGTTCGGTTGCCTTAAGAATCGGCGACGAAAAAGCTTTAACAGATATAATTAGGCATAACATAGAAGTTTTTAAGAATATGGGCGCTAAAACAGTCTTTACAGCGTGTGCAGGATGTTATCGAACTTGGAAAAAGGATTATCCTGAATTGCTCGGTGAGGAATTACCGTTTGAAATAAAGCATATTACGGAAATTTTAGTTGAGATGTTAAATAATGACGAAATACCATTTAAATCCGTAGAAGGTTCGGAAATGATAACTTGGCACGATCCTTGCCATTTAGGCCGTCACATGGATCTTTACGAAATACCTAGAGAAGTACTATCGAAAATTCCGGGAATTGAACTAGTAGAAATGAAAAGAAACCGTAAGAATGCCTGGTGTTGTGGAGCTGGAGGAGGCGTAAAAAGTCAATTTCCCGAATTAGCTCTTGACATCTCAAAAGAGAGAATTCAAGAAGCCATAGATACGGGCGCAAATATCTTAACTACGAGTTGTCCATTCTGTATTGGCAATTTTAGAGACGCTTATAAGGAAATGGAAACGGAAGTTCGAGAAAAAATTCAAGTTATTGATATAATTGATTTGATCGCAAATAAAATTTAAAATATTAAATTTTTTTCTATTTCTACTTTTTATTAAGTATGGAAATATTCAAAAATGACCAAATTTTTTCCTTATTATGGGGAATTTGGATATTTATCTACAACCTACTAAATTTTTTGATTTTAACAAGAAATTTGTTCGGGATAAAGCTTTTAAAATTACAGAAGGGTTAGAAACTGAAAAAGAAAAAGCAATTGCTCTTTTCTATTGGGTAAGAGATGAAATTAAATATAACATGCACACATATATTCCGTCAATAAAGGCAAATTTTAAAGCAAGCGTAACTCTACGACGAAAAAATGGTTTTTGCGTCTCAAAATCCGTACTATTATCTTCCTTTGCGAGGGCTATTGGAATTCCCGCGAGTATTCATTTAGTAGACTTGATAAATCATAAGATCTCTCAAAAAATTATAGATTTTATGGGAACTAATGTCATGCATTATCATGGCTATAGCGAGCTTTATCTGAATAATAAATGGGTAAAATTAACGCCTTCATTTGACCCGAAAACAGCAATAAAGGGTGGTTTTATTCCTATGGTTGAATTCGATGGCGAAAACGACGCTGTTTTTGCTGTATACGATAATGAAGGTAAGCTATTTGGAGAATACACCATGGATAGAGGGATACACGCAGATTTACCGCTTGAGGAAATTGAACGAGTATTTGAAGAAAAATATCCCATATTTTCTGAATATAAAAAAGGACTCCCTATTCTACCCGTAAAAGATAAAACTTTAACATATAAATAAAATAGAAATTTAACTAAAATAGCTTTCTTTTAAACCTAATTCTCGTAAATATATTTTAAATTTACCTAATTTTCCCTCATAGTTTCCGGCAGAAATCTTAAGCAAGCCATCCATGTCTAAAATTCCTTCTATTACTTTTGCCATTGTTAACTCAACGGTTTCAAGATCAAGGGCGTTGAAAATTATTTCAGGAATAGATAAAGCTCCTTCAGGAACCTCAAATTCTTCTGGGGATAATTTATCTTTCAACGTTGGGCAGAAAGGATGATTTGTAGGTGGTCCAATCTCAGGAAATTTAGCATCTGCTGGAACTGGTTTAGATCCTGCTGAACATATGTCAAAAGTGGTGCATACATTGTTTAATCCTGCGATAATTCTTACGGCTTCTCGCCCTACCTTGATACCCGAATCGACAGAATCGCAAAATAACCATAAATTTCCCCCCATTATTCCTTTCGCATAAGATATTTCTTCTTCAATTAAAAAATCGAAACCCATCATAATCGGAACTGAAATTAGCTTTCGATCGAATTTTTCAACTATTTCTTCGTATCCATCTCCGCAATGTCCCACATTATCCATCATATTAAATTTAGTATCAATTTTTTTAGGATAATAATCAAAAACGGCCGTGGTTGGAACTACAAGAATACCTTGTCTCATTCTCCTTCCTAATTGTTCGTAGAATTTAGCTTGAGCTTTTTTTCCCGTACCAGTGACCCACAATTGAACGATTGCCCCTAATCTTCCATCAATTGTCTCTTTTTCAGAAAGCCACCTTACGATCCCCCCTTCAGCATCTCCAAAAACCGTAGAAGGTAACGCAGTGAAGGCATTTACGGCTCTATTTAGGAATTCAGCATCTTGAGCAGTCACCATTAACTGAATAACAAGGCCTTCAAAAGCTTCACAATAAGTATTATCAATAATCGTCATTTTATAAATTCACTATTTAAATTCTCATAATTCTAAGATAATATCAAAATGTTTTGATTAGATAAAAATTTAAAATCAAATGCTTATTAACTAGTAATTAATATTAAGTATAATTTTAATATGAAAAAATATACTGTGAATGAATATTATGCCAGTTGGAATATATCTCTATGAAATTGACGAATCATTTGGACCAAATGTATTAGCAGAATATTATTTGGCTCAAGAAAATAAAATTGATCTAGAAATTTTAAAAGAATTCGAAGAACAACACATCCAAAAAGAATTTTTGGATACAATATGTTGGAGAGAAGATTTAAGGTTTTACTCATCAAAGATAAGTGCAGAATCTATTGAAAGAGACAATCTCTTTTTAGGTTTCGTCTTTAAAAAAGACGAGGACTTAGTTTCTTTGAAGAGTATACTCGATAACATCGCTGCTAAAGTTGTTGAAGAATTTTCAAAGGAGAAAGGAAAATTAGAAGCGTTGCTTAAAAAAGAATTTGATTCCATTTTCACTTTAATGGAAAAATTAAAAGAACCGACTCTGATTAAAGAAACCATCAATGATAAAACTAAAAAAATGCTTGACAACGGAAAGTTGCAAGAAGCTAGAGAATTAATCAATTTAGGTGAAGACATTCCTGAGAAGTTGTCAGAGGAGATCAAACTTGCTGAGCAATTATTAATTGATAAATTTTATAAAAAGGCTAGGAAAAGCTTTCTTAAAGCTGCTGAATTAGCCAATATCATCCAAGAAAACGATGTTGTCTTGTTTTTGACAAGCAAAGCTGACCAAGTAGTAAAATTTCCCGAATTAATTAAAGATCGCGAAAAGATACATGGAGATATGGAAAAAAAAATTGAGGAGTTCCAACAAAATAAGCTTCATCTATATCACGAGTTAATCAGACCTGTAGATGCTTTAATAAATATTTCAAATTCGTTTGAGAATCACGAATTAACAATGAGTTTAACTGAATTGTTAAAGAATTTCAAGAGAGCAGACCAACTAGCAAAGGAATTATTTAATTTAGATACAAAAATTAAAGAAAATTTCGAAAAACTTTAATTATTTTTAAATTAAAAAAGAGATGTTTTAAGCTTTTTATAATTCAGTATCCTCTGAAGGTTCTTCAACTTGAGGAGGGACATATTCTCCAATATCGGTGAAAATTATCTTTGCAATATTCCATCCTTCTTTAGTTGGGGATTTTAACGCATTTGCTATTAAATTTTCTCCTAACTCGTTGTTCAACTCTACTTTATGAATATCTTTATTGTTTTGCAAAATCATGTCAAATTTCGCACCGCCGCTACCCGTTGGCACGATTAGTATAGCTGAATCAATAGCTTTTTGATCAATTGCATCTTTCAATCTTTTAGCTGCGTAATAACCAGCAACCCCTGCACTTCTATCGAAATTCTTGCAGGAAGGTATTTCTAAACCCCATTTTTTACCACCAGTTTCAATTAAAGCAGCTAAAGTTTGAGATTTCTTGCCAAGCATAAATTTATATTCCATTTGAGTTTTAAATTTTTTTCCTTTTTGATCTCCTACGTTATCAATACATTTTAGTGCGGCACCCGCAACCGATTGAGGATTAACATCAATAGCATATTCCTCTTCCGCTAATATTTCTTCAATAGTCCTTTTAATAATTTCTCTAGGCTTCGAAAAATCTATTACTTCTTCCTCTTCTGTTTGCGGTTTTGCTGTTGCTACCATATCTATGCCTGCCTCTAATAATTCTTCTACGCTCATTTCGTCAGTCACAATTTTCTCAATAAATCTCCTGCAAAGTTTGATTGAATTCCTTGGATTTCCTTGAGTCTTTTCGTAAATCATCTCAATTAATTTTTCGTTTAATGGAAATAACGGGTATAATGGAGGATTTAAATTATTATCTTCCCAAAAGACTTCCATAGACTTACTAAAGTAAATTTTTAAATCGTTCAAACTAAAAGGTTTTAACTCTTGTTCAGGTTCCATCCTTGAGCGTAGTGGTTGATCTGCGATCTCTAAAATACGTGGCCAGATTTCTTTTAAAACAGCAACAACGATAACCAAACTTTTAACTTCATTATATAATCGTTTTAATATTTCAAGCAATTTTTGTTCTGCAAGTTCGCCATGCATCCTATAAGGAGACTCTAACTCGTCAAAATAAAGAATAAGCACTCTATCTAAATTTTCAGTAATAATTTTAATCATGGCAAGGCATACATCGTCCTCTTCCACAACTGAATTAATTCCAAGTTCACTCAATTCTTCGTCTTGTAAGTCTTCACCGAGAAGCCATCTTTCAGCAAGACCTCTTTTATTTTTATCTAATTGATAAGTTACAAGGGCCTTAACACAATCAGCAAATACTCCAGGGAATTCTCTTATGCCTATTTGAATAACTTCATCGATTTTAGGTTTCTGAAACAATCCCCCCTTTTTACCTCCCCATTTTTCTCTAACTAGTTTTTTTGAGACGATATCGAGAATTTCTGGTCCACATTCTTCAATAATGCAAGTATATACGTGGAGTAAAACTCGAATTGCCGCAGGTGGGCTCGGTACATAAACTATTGTCCAATCAACTGGTTCCAGTTGACTCGCCTCTATTTCTTCTGCTTCAACAGTTTGTTCTATCTTTCTTTTATTTTCTCTCTCTTTGTCCTTAAATGAATGGTAGGCGTGAGTTTTTCCTGTGCCCGCTGAACCTAACAACGGTAACATTCTACTTGATTTATCGCGCGATGTCTGGCGTACTAATCTATAAACTTCACGATCAATATAACTTCTTGGCCTACTTATATCAATTTTGTCGGGGATATCTCCTCGTGAGACAAAATTGCTGAATGGCAAGATCGGGGCTTCTCTTAGAACATCTAAATACATTTCTTTATCGTCGTCACTTAATTCTGAATAAATAAAAATCAACTCCATTTAATTACTTTAAATATTATGTATCAAATTTTTTGATTGGAATAACTTTATTAAACTAAACAATTTTTTCTAGAATAAAAGCTATTATGTTTATAGCTTTAGTATTTATATTTAAATCTATATTTAAAAATTTAAGTGTAATTAATATCTACATATATTTTACTAGGATGTGATACTATGCCGGGAAAAGACGATTACGAGGACGAAGAAGAAGATGAAGAAGATGAATACAATGACATTTTTAATATGATTAAAGGTTTTGGGGGTCCCAACAACCCTTTCAAAAATTTAGACCCTGCCAAATTATTTAATTCAAAAGAATTTCAGAAAATGTTTAAAGAAATTTTTAAACAAATCTCAAAAAATTTACCAAAAGATTTACAAGGACTCACACCAGAAGATTTTACAAAAGAATTAATGAAAAATAAATCTAAAGTTGGAGCTAAAGGGCCAATAATATATGGATTCAATATCGGGATCGGTCCAGACGGAAAACCTAGTATGGGTTCGTTCGGTAATATTGAAAAGGAACCCCTTACAGGCGAAACCAAAGTAAGAAAGACGAGAGAACCACTAGTGGAAGTGAATGAAGAGGAAGACCAAATCATAGTTATTGCTGAAATGCCGGGAGTGAGAAAAGAAGATATTGAAATAAACGCTACAAACCGATCTCTAACTATTTCTACCGAAAAAATTGTTTTAGGGAGGAAATATTACAAAGAGATAGAATTGCCAAACGCTATTAACTCTGATTACGCTAAGGCTCGCTATACCAATGGGATTCTTGAGATCAAGTTGAAAAAATTAAAAGGAAAAGAAAAAGGAACAAGTATTGAAATCGATTAAGAAATTTTAAGAAATATCAATATTATTTCTATAAATCTACAACTAAAACAAAAAGATCGTGAAACGCCAATTTCACGCCCTTGAATATATCAAATAGTGCTATTCTAATTCATACATAAATATTATATTCAAATCAAAAAATACTTTAAATTAAAGAAATAGATTCATCAAATCTGTTTAAGGATGGTTTCTTTTATATCATCAATAAAGGATTTGTTTAACACATTATCCTTTTCGAAAATTTGAGGATATTTGAACCCAGCTCGATCTTTATGACCTCCTCCTGTAAAAGCCCTCGCAAAATCCCTACAGTTAATAAAATCGCTATGGATTATAATTTCATTGTGTCGAGTATCAACCCCAATACGAGCTTTTGCTTCGGGAAATTTCTCTTTCAATAAATTAGCTATCTTTCCTCCGCCAATTTTTGCCCATGAAATAATTATTTTACCAAAAGATTTCATTGGAATAGATTTAGCGTGATTTAAAGCAAAAGTAGACTCGTCTTCGTGCCATTTTTTTAAAATTTTTAGTTGCGAACTAAACCAAGAGTTCTCAAAATCGCCTTGAGACAATAATTCAACTATTCTAAGTTTATTTTGATCGTTATGAGCTCCACGGTTAAAACCGATAATTAACTGCAAATCTGATGCTAATTTATATATATCAGTCCTAAAATCAGTATCTCTAGCAAATTCAGCGATCTTTGAGGCGATAGGGTCATCTGGTAAATAATAATCTTTAACGATTTCAGCAGCACATTTTTTAGTGTCATTTGAGTAAATATGAACTAAATTTCTTAGTTTTTCTTTTGTTAAATCGTCTACAATGTGATGATCGAACCACGATATCTTACATTCTCGTTTTTTCGCATTTTTGAAAACAGAGAACAAATCTACAAAATCTTCGTTAAATCCTATATCAGAAATTATTAGTTGTGAAGGGAGAGATTCTGAATCTAAGATATTGCTAACTTTTTCAACGAAATCAATGTAATGAGCGTAAAAACATCTGATCTCATCTGGATGGATTTCTCGGTTTAAATTGAAATATCGTTGAATAATTGCTTGTGACCCTAATCCATCGAGATCATGTTCATGAGTAATAGAAACGATCATTCTTAGTTAACTTCTCAATAAAATTTATTAAATTATAAGAGTAAAGATGTTTTTTAAATTTTAACTTAAAATAAATCCAAATACGGTCTAACTTTTTTCTTATTTTGAGGATCTTTTACCGATTCTAATATCTTTTTCGCTAATTGCTTTTTTTTTTCGTAATATATTTTCATGTACTCTTCTTTAGTTTTATCGGGATATCTCTTTTCTAAGGCTGGATCTCTTCTGGGGCAACCTCCTCTTCGCATACAACAATACGAAATAGAGCCAAAACAAACTAAATCAGAATCCCAGTCATTATCTTTTGAAAATTCTTCCTTTATTTTAATAAATTCTTCTTGACTTATCCCCAACTCTTTTAATGTTTCATCTCTCTTGCACTTAAAGCCAAAGGTGAGAGAATAGCCTGGTTTACAGCAAAAAGTTAACCCTCGATAATCTGCATCCATACATATGTGAATAGGTGCATTCTCCCATCCTGTTACATCTCGAAGTTTGTCTGGATCTAATTCAACCATGATATAAAATAAATCCCCATCCTAAAATTGAATAAGTAAATTCACTAAAAGATATTAATTTTCTACTTTATAGGTTATAAAAAAGAATGTAAGTAAAAAAGTTGAATTTATTAATTATAAGAGGGCTCGGAGGGGGATTTTCATACTGCTGATAAATTCAACAATATATTGAACCCCCCTTTCCCCAATACAAGAGAATTCCCTTGTATTTCTAGGGATTCACAGTGGGGATTCTCGAAAGAACCTCAAGATTTGTCCCCAATACTAACCACTATACGACCCGAGCCATGTTTTTTTTTAATTAAGTTATAAAATTTAATCTTTCTTTCTAAAAAAATTTGTCCTTTGTTAATTTAAAATATTTCTTTTCCCCCAACCACACTTACTAGATAGTTTAAAAATTGATTAATTGCATTTTCTAATTCTTCAGAATTATCAACAGCAAAATCAGCATCAGGAAATTTCTGATTCCTTTTTGCTCTTTCTATTCTTTCTTCTAATCTTTTTCCGCTCTCTCTGGCGCGGGCTTTTAACCTTTTTAAAGTAATTTCAAAAGGAACTTCAATAAATATTATTTTTAAATTTCTATAAATTTCACAAGCTTTTTTCACAATTGTTCGACTAACATTTACGAGCACGGGATGTCCTTTTTTTAACCAACTATCAATTTCTATAGGAACTCCGTAATCAAGACCATAAATGTGCCATTTTAAGGTAAATTTACCTTGTTTTGACATCTCTCTGAACTCTTCTGGGCTAATCGATATATTGTCTTCGTCTTCAGAAGGAGGTCTTGTAATATACCGTTGAGTAAGGCGAATACTTTTTAAATCAGAAGGATACCTTTCTAATACAGCTTTGATAATAGAATCTTTACCCGAACCAGAGTTTCCGACAACTAAGAATAATGTTCCAGAAAATACTTTTCTATTTTTTTCTTTTGTTTTCATCTGTTTCAAAATTAATAATTATTATTTCAATTTTAGTTTTAATGGTAAAAAATTAATAACTTTATTTATAAAAACGAAAAGAAATATTAAGAATAATAAATGTTATGAGACTTGGCAAAGAAAAAAATAAATATTTCTTAATTAGAAAATGACAAGTAGTACAAAAAGCACTGGAGAAATTTCAGAAATACCCGAGAGCTACCAGAGATATATAGATGTCATTTATACTATTTCAAAGAAAAAAAGAGGAGGATGGGTAACAAATAAAGGAATTGCTGAAAGCCTCCAAGTTGAGCCTGCCTCGGTGTCAGGAATGCTCGAAAAATTAAGAAAAAAAGGTTTAATTAACTGGGAGCCACGAAAATCAATAAGACTTACAGATAAGGGGAAGATGTATGCGCAACAGTTAGAAGAAATTGAAAAATTGCTCCACACTTTTTTTAAAGAAGTATTAAAAATCGACGACGAAGAGCTTGTTGAAAAGATATCTTGTGAAATAGAACATCATATTACTCGAGAAGTAAAAGAGTCCTTTAAAGACTTCTTGTCAAATTATCATAAATAGATTTAATTATAATTAACAATTTATTGATTTAACTAATTTAAATCAAACCTACAAAGAGTTTAGATATATGTCTGAAGAATTAATTGGGAAAATAAAAGTTGTTAATGAATACTTTAAAGATTTCAATAATTTTCTTGAACTCAAAGATTTTCGAGCTTTCCTATTATTGACGTTAACAAGTCAAGCCGTAACGAATATTATGGCTCAACTTGGTATAGGGGGTGATAAAGATGTTATTAATCTACCTTATAACCCTAACTATAAATTCTATTATCAAAAAATCAATTTAATGTCTTCAAGCTCGATAATATTATACGTAAAGTCTGAACCAATAACAAACGAGCTTATTTTGGAAAAAAATAACGAAGTTTTTAAAAAATATTTAAGTTCAAATGAGATAGCTCTCGCATTTAGAGGCAAAGAAAAGTTTTTATTTCCGAAAGTTAGCGATTGCAGCACATTGGAAGCTTCAGACATTACTGTGAAGGTTGACGATTTATTTCACACTTTAGATTCTTTCATTTCTTATGCTCAACCAAATATCCTGTTTGTCTTTGATGCTGAAACATCTTCGAAACCAGATTTAGTATTTACATTTAACATGATGCCACAATTGCCAAAAAAATTAAATGAAAATGTGTTAAAAGTTGATACCTTTTTGGATTACGAAAGAAAGACAAAAGATATTACTTACATTAAGCGGGAGGAAGATTATAGTCTAACTTATTTAGAAGATATCAAAGAAATCAGCCACGCGGAATTATACAAGTCATCCTTTTCCTTAGTGATACATTTAAAATCTATAAATAAACCTACTTGAACAATTTCTTTTTTATTTTATCAATCATATTAAGCGTTTAATATTAATTATTCGTTAATGATTAAGCCGTTAACACCATTAAAGGATTAATACTCTTAATTTATAAATTATCCGACAAAATATGATTAGTAATTAAACTGTTAAAACAGTTAAAACTTCAATTTAATATTTCAAACAAATTAAGGGTTGGTAGTAATGAAAATAATAACTATTAATTTACCTGAGAAGTATTTAGCAGCAATTCAAGTCTTAAATGACTTGGGCGTGTATCCAAGTCGAAGCGAAGCAATAAGAACTGCTTTAAGAGATTTCTTAGATGACGAATTAAAAATGTTTAACAATTTAGAAGACGAAACTTTTAAAATGCTTGTTAGAAACACAGCAAATAATAGACGATAATTTCTATTTTTTTTTAATTTTAAGAATTAATCTACATTTACATCGACTTTACACTTATTACAACGTTTTGATCCCCGAAATAATTGATTGCCACAATTTGGACAATGATATCTATTCTCTTCTTGTTTTACAAATTCTTCTGTGCCATTTTCTCGCCAAAATGGGATTGCTCGGAGGATAACTTTCTTCCCTACTGTTATCGGAAAGTTATTAATAAATTTACACGGAAACTCGTCGCACTGATGACATCCTTCAATCCCTTTATCGTTACAACACTTTTTAATAGAACATACTCTGCAAACCGGGAAAACAATTCCATCTGATAAGCATCCCGTACAAGCTATGTCGTCTACGCTTTTTGCAAACGCTTTATAGACGGGCAATAATTTTTCTTTAAATTTCAAATTATTATCTCGGTGAGCGATATAAATCGAGCAAACTCCACAATACAATCCACAAGGTGCTAATAAATTTTCTTTGATCTCAACCATTTAATATCATCATTTAAACATTCTAAATATTAAAAATTAATAATATCGAATTAAATCTTTTGATTTAAGATCTTACTTTTAATAATTATAAAAACATATTATTTTTAATACTGTTAATTTTGAATTTATGTAGGTATTACAATGAAAATTGCACGATATTATAACAATAACGATGTTAGGCTTGACGAGATACCAAAACCAATAATTGGTTCAGGAGAATTTTTGGTAAAAGTAGTAAAGTCAGGTATTTGTGGTTCGGATGTTCTAGAATATTATAGATTTGCCAAAATGAAAAAACTAGGCGTAGATAATCTAATTCTTGGGCATGAAATAGCAGGCGATATTGTTGAGGTAGGAAAGGATGTAAGACGCTTCAAAGTCGGAGATCGTGTTTTTGTTTCTCACCATGTTCCTTGTTATGATTGTTATTATTGTCATCATGGGCACCATACTGCGTGTGCTCTACTTCACAGTACCAATTTCGATCCAGGCGGTTTTTCTGAATATGTTAGAATTCCTAAGATTAATATCGAGAAAAAAGGAGTATTTGTTTTAGATAAGTCGGTATCGTATGATGAAGCAGTTTTTATCGAACCCTTTGGGTGTGTGTGTAGGGCACAAAGATTAGCTATTGTTGGAAAAGGATTAACAGTTTTAATACTCGGTATTGGAGTTTCTGGAATTTTGCATATTCAACTAGCAAAATTGCGAGGGGTGGCAAAAGTGTTTGCAACGGACATCAATGAATATAGGTTAAAAATGGCGAAGAAGTTTGGGGCTGATGAGGCTTTTTTTGCTAGTGAGGATATCCCTTCAAACCTTTTGGAATTGAACGATCATCGATTAGCAGATATTGTTATCGTATGTACTGGTGCTTTATCTGCCGCAAATCAAGCTTTAAAATGTGCTGCTCCTGGTGGTAAAATTATATTTTTTGCAGTTCCTGCCCCCGGTATTAATTTAGAAGTCCCTATAAACGAATATTGGAGAAATGAGATAACAATAACGACATCATATGGTGCAGCACCTGAAGATCTTCAAGAGTCTTATATATGGATATTATCTAAGAAAATAAAAGTCTTAGAATTAATAACTCATAGATTCCCCCTAAGTCAAGCTGGAAAAGCCTTCAAGGTCGTTTGTGAAGCAAAAGAATCCCTAAAAGTTGTTTTAGAGCCCAATAAAGAATGAGTTATTTATAGATTTGTTCTTATACTTCTTTCAATATGCTTTCTTATTATCCAGGATTCCCAAAAAGCGTAAACCTTTAGCATTGCTCCTTTCATTTTTCTTTTAGGAAAAAAAATATCTAATTTAAGCAACGCTTCTGTTTTTTCGCTAATTGCAAGTTTATGATCAAGCGTTTTTAGTGCAGAATTAACTTTCTCTTGATTTTCTTCTATTTTTTTTCTCATATAATTAAACGGTGTTCTATCGGGATTTTTAACTACATACGAATGACTCGAAGTTAATTTAATTGCTTTCTCAAGAAAAAATTCTTCAGCAAGATTAATATCCCTGATAGTCTGCTCAATAGAGCAATCCCTAAATCCGTACCAAGGGCCAAAACCATTTACTTCTGGTTGAGTTTGGTCAAATCCCATACAACTTATATGTAAAATTTTTTCGGAAGGAAAAAAAAATCCAACATGACCTAAGGAGTGTCCTGGAAAAGAGATGGTTTGCAGTTCGAAATTATCGAATCTTAACATATCACCGGGTTTAAACGAAATAACTTCATTACATTTTTTATAACCCATTGAATTAACGAAACTCATTCCAGTTTCTAAGTCAAGATCCTCTAAAAATCCAAAGTTATTTAAAAAATTATAACTATCTAACAAATTCGTATGTTCTGGAACAGGAGCATATATATTTACTCTTTTTTCGCTCCAAATATGCACATGAGCTGCGTGATCTAAATGCGTGTGACTACATACATAATCCGAAATGGGCTTAAACAAATTGTATATGGTATTTGCATACCGTGGCTCAATATTAAGATCTATAATAATAGCGTGCCTATTTACACCCTTTTCGGGTAATTTAATTAAACCGTCGCACCTTGTAAAGACGGCTGATGCTTTTATTTGGTGAACTCTTAATAAATTTTTAGTAACCTTAGAAATTTGAAGATTATCAATATTAGGTAAAGACATTAGTGCGAATATAATCTCTATAGTAATTATAAAGGAAAATTATGAAATATTTAAGAACTTAATCTTAACACAAAATATTCTTAAAATATAGAAATAAAAAAAATAAAATTATAATCCTACTGGACCATTACTATAGATTTCATATGCTTCATCTACGGAAGCATTTTCGTGAACTATTGCTCTTACTGCTTGAATCATTCCAATTGGTTTATCAGATTGGAAGATATTCCTCCCCATGTCTACACCGATAGCTCCAGAATTAATAGCATTCTTTGCCATTTGTAATGCATCCCTCTCCGATGTTTTTTTCCCTCCCGCAATAACTACAGGTACAGGACAAATACTTGTTACGTTTTCAAAATTTTCACAATAGTATGTTTTTACAAATGTAGCACCTAACTCCGCGGCCATTCTACTAGCCATCCCTAAGTAACGGTGATCTCTAACCATTTCCCTACCAACTGCGGTGACTGCTAAGGTAGGAATTCCATATTCTTGTCCCCAATTTACTATTTTCGATAAATTCATTAAGCTTTGCTTTTCAAACTCTCCGCCGACAAAAATCGAGCAAGTTATTGCTGAAACATTTAATCTTATGGCTTCTTCAATAGTTACGTTAATTTCTTCATTTGAAAGGTCTTTTAACATGCTAGCTCCAGCCGATACTCTTAATACTATCGGAATATCAAAATCAGCGGAAACGCAACTTCTTAGCATCCCCCGAGTAAGCATTAAAGCATCAGCATATTGAAATAACGGATTTAAATCTCCAAAACATTTCAATTGACCAGGTATATTACCAAAGTATCCATGATCGACGGCAAGCATTACACAACGCCCAGACTTAGGTTTGATAATCCTTGCTAATCGATTTTGCATTCCCCAATCCATTTTTAATTCACTTTATTTGATTTTCAATTAAATTATTGCATTGATAAATTATGAAAATTATTAATTTATTATCTTTTTTGTGCTTTTGCATAGAAATGTCTTTAAAGAAGAGAGTGTAAAGAAAATGGTTAATGATTCATCAAATTAGTTCCTTATTTTTTTACCTAAATCCTTCGAAATTCGTCTACTAATAAATTCTTTTATTAAAACGATTCTGTTTCTATTGATCGTAGAAACTATTAACTTTTCTTTTAACTTTTTTGTTAATTCTTTTTCGTTGATACCTTTAGCGTTCTCTAAAAGCGAAATAGTAAATTCTACATCACTTAAAAATTGTTTAATATAGAGCGCTAAATACTTTAATTGATCGTTTTTATCTGTCTTACCCAGAGCGTTGCTTAATATAGACTTTTCAAAATCAATCTGCGAATGCCATGGTACTTGGATAACCAATTTACGATTATTGATTAAAAACGCGTTGGAATATTCTTGTTTAGTCATAGTATAGAAATAATTTGGATTAGGAAACACATAAGAGTCAAATTCTTCGTCTATTATAACATTCGAATTTCGATACTCGACAGGGATTAATCTGTCAAATAATTCGTTTAATTGCTCTATGTTGAGACTAGTTTCTTCGTTTCTAATAATTCGGGAGTCGTAATCGAATAATTTAGCGTGTATGAAACCTGCAACACAATTGAAACCAAAAGCATCGATTAATTCATCTAATGTCAAACTGATTAAATCAATCGGTAATTTATCTTTTTGATCTAACGATACGGAAGCATCAATTATGTCGTATCCAATAACATTTCCTTTAGTAGAAATAAAAACGATAAAATTGTGCTCTTCACAAACTACTCCTTTAGGTACTTTAATCTTAACGGTACCAAACTTTTTATCAACAAACAATGATTCTGGAACGGATATTTCTTTTCCCACGCCACATCGGGGGCAAGAAACCTCAAACTTTTTCAAGTTACTACTCATTTAATCCCTAAATTTAGATTATTTGTTTAGTTAATTTTTTTTTATTTTTATATTTTTTTTTAGACAAAAATACTAAAAAAGTTTTCATTAAAAAGCTTAAACATTTCGTCAAAAAATATTATAAAATATTATAAAATTTTAAATACAATTTAAATATCAAATACAATTTTTAAATTCGTCTTAAATTAAATATTAAATTTTTTAAAGCAATTTTAAAATCAATTAACTAGTATTAGGTAAAAATTAATGATTGTAATTTCAAGCGAAGATTCAAAATATATGTATGAAATAATCCAAAGGATTATCGAAGAATGTGGCCCAAGAATGCCTTGTAGTCCTCAAGAGGCTCAAAGTGCGGAAATAATCAAAGAGGAATTAGAACATGTCTGTGATAAGACGGTAATAGAACCCTTCTCGTGTAATCCTCGCGCCTTCTTAGGATTTATAAAGGTTAATCTTACTTTAGTTGTTATGTCGTTTATAGCCTTTTTTCTTATACCGTTTAATTTAGTAAATTATTGGAGCTATTTAATGACATTTTTATCGTTCGGTTTGAACGTAATTGCGTTCCTAATCATATGGAATGAATTTTTTAATTATCGAGAATTCATTGATCCATTATTTAAATCAAGAGAATCACAAAATGTTATTGGAAAGATTTCCTCTGAGGAAGAATTAAAAAAAATCGTGATCTTTTCTGGACATCACGATAGTGCGCTTCAGTTTAATTTATTAACTCATTTAAAAATAGGCTATCCCATTATTATCTTTTTAGGCCTAGGTATTATGTTCTTGTGGTTGTTTGTATCAACCCTTATATTACTCTTAACCTTAATGGGTTTATTTTTCTACGAAATCTTTTTTATTTTTGTATTAAGCCTGTTTTTAATAGGAACCCCAGCTTTTATTGGTTTATTTTTCTTCGTATCGTTTGGAAAAAAGGCTAATAAAGTACCAGGAGCCGTTGATAATTTAAGCGCTGTAGCAATCGTGTTAGCTATTGGAAAATACCTAAAAAATCATAAAGAAATTATACCCAAAAACACAGAGATTAGATTAATATCTTTTGGGTGCGAAGAAGCCGGTTTAAGAGGCGCTTATAGATATGTTAAAGAACATTACGACGAGTTAGTAAAGTACGACGCAGAATGCGTCAATATGGATGGAATTCACAGCAAAGACAATATTTCTATCATAGATTTTGAACCAACAACTCGTACAAAACATTCTGATATTGTTGTTCAAAAAATAATTAATGCTGCTAAAAATTCCGAAATTAAACTTCAATCATCAGGATTAGGAGGATCAAGTAAGTTAGAAAAATTATTTGGCCAAATTACTGGTGGCACAGATGCTACAGCATTCTCAAAAGCAAAGATCAAAGCTGCTAATATTTCTGCCATGAATTTAAAACAAATGGTTGGATTTTACCACCAACATACAGACACAGTGGATAAAATTGAAAAAGGATCCCTTGAGAATGTTTTAAAGATTTGTATTTCCTACATTAATGGCGAATCTTAAAAAAAGTTGAAAGAGATAAAAAAAAATTAGTTAATTAAATCAATTCTCTCGTCTTTTTCTTTAACAACTAATTTAATTAACAATATTCCAAAAACAGTTGGAAGAATTCCGACACCTATTACTGCAAATAAAATAAGTTGACCCATATTCTCAAAACTCACAAATAAAAATAGTTGTCCAACAGAATCTATGAGATAGTGCGCAATTATGCTAGGTATTATACTCTTAGTTTTGAGAAACATGTATCCGAAGAGAAACCCTAATAGAGCCGCGTATATTACTTGTAAAATTGTTAGAACCAAATATCTCCCAACTAATAAATTAACAAAATGAAATAATCCAAATAATACGGATACTATTATCCACGTTGTTCTTTGAGAATATCTCCTTAAATTTAATTTAGTGATTACACCCCTAAATGCTACTTCCTCCCATATCCCTGGAATCAACATTATAATAAATAAAAACCATCCAAAGAGCGCAATACTAGAACCAGGGGTTCCAAAAATCACCTCTAAATCAAAGATATAATGCCCGAAAAGATTAGCTGTAATATAAGTGCTAATGAAAAATATAATAGAACATCCAATTCCAAGCATGATATTGCGAACTATTTTATTATCAAATTTCAACCCAATGTTTTTTACGAATTCTTTTAGAGATTGTTTTCCCTCTGGAAGATTTAAGGAGCGTGGAACAATTAATAACCAAAATAATGCCATTACTCCAAAAGTGACAAAGAAATCAAAAAAGAGTAACGCAATAAAGGGGATATCTACGAAAATATCTACGATAATGATTAAAGGTAATTCAATAAATATTGGTAAAAATAAGAATCCCGCATATAATAACAATAGAATTCCTGTACCAAAGATAGGGTATTTTCTGAAGCCTTCCCTTATACTTATCATTATCTTCTTTCCTAGTACTTTTGGAAACATGCCATTAAATGAAATTAGTAAAATGCCCAAAGAGAACAAGCCCGCAATAAAAGTTACTAAAAACATCAAACTGGCACCGTAAAAAATTAATAATATGCCCCCTAAGACGTTAAATGCTAAGTAAATCAAATGTAAACCAACTCCTATTATAATCCATTTAATTACTTTTTTTTCTGGATTAACTTCCTCAACAACAAATTTATATTTCATTCTACCGAAAAATCGAATTTTCAATTGGAACATGGATAATAGCAATGTTAATACTACTGGATACCATGCAATAAACGACAGCAAATAGTTTAAAAATTCGGGATTTCCAATAAACAGAAAAATCGGTAGGAAATAAGAAATCGTCTGAATTGAACCCAATAAAAACAATTTCGCTTTAGCTTGGTCGCGAGGATTAATTGGTAAAGATGAGAGTATTGCCGCCCCAGAATCTTCCATATTTAAAAATGCTGAAGTAAGCATCATTGAAACCATGGGTTGGTACATAGTTAGAAAAGACCAAATTACAATATAGTCTTCATAATAAGAAGCGCCTAGTCCGCTTGAACTCATCAAAAGGGGAATTAAAGTTATAAAAGGGAAGATGAAAGGTATAATTACAAACATAAATGTTTGCATATCTCTTGTCGTAGTAGATAAATCCTTACGAATATAAGCTTTTATTGGGGATCGTGATTCAATAAGCACTTCTATTTCTTTTTCAGGTTTTTTTTTGGAAGTAGTCTTTTTTTTTGTTTCAAGTGCGGCTGAAGAAGTTACTATCCGCATTGACTTTAACGCTCTTTTATAGGCGAATCGGGTTAATAATATGGAGAGCGCGACTCCTAAAATAGTAGTAATCCAAAAAATAGCAGAAAAACTCGTTGGTTCAATAGCCAATGTTAATAAATTAGTTGATGCAAAAGGAAACGGGATTAAACTCATAATGATTTTTACTATAAAGGGAATTTCAAGTGAAGCGCTTAAATAAAATAATTCACTCGAAACAGTTATTATCCATTGAATAAAAAACGAAGCGGAAAATATTACGATTACATAACTCAACATAGTAAATATACGGATAAGTGTCGCCTTCTTAGAACCTGCTTCGCTAACTTTTAATACGCGACTAATCCTTTCTGCTATTAAAACCAGTACGCTAAAAGAAAACATAACGTTAATTATAGAAACAAATGCAGCAATTAAAGCCAATATTATATTTAGAGATATGATGAACATTATAACAGGAAAAGCAAGAGTCATAGTTATAAGTCCGATATCTAAATTGCGAAAAACCGTCATAAATCCTAATTTCCTTAATTTATCCTTAGAGATGGGTAGGGTCTCGTACCACCTAAAAGCCTCTCCAGACATCATAGCCGCAATACTGAACATCCCCAACATTGTTAAATATAATAATTGCATAATAAAAAATGCTCCAAAAAGAATACTTCCGGGGATTAAGACCGAATCTGCAGAAATTAGAGGATTGCCAAGGGCGTATTTAGCTTCTAGATAAGTACTTATTGGTAAAAATGAGATAGATAAAAACAATCCTGAAAATATTATTTTGATAGCAATAACTTGTTGTTTAATAGATTTTTTATTTTTTTTGTATTTCTCCATAAGGCGGGCTTGGTTAGCTCCAGAAGATTGAACCTGCCCCTCCATCGTGATCTCTAAATTAGTGAATTTAGCCAGTTTATAGAGCGTTAAATCCTTTTCTGTCATAAAAATGAATCACCTTATTTTTTGGTGTTTTTAAAAGATTTTCGCAATTTTTTAACAATTTCGTTGACGCTCGTATCTTGTTCTGTCAATCTTAAGAAAACGTCTTCTAAACTCGCACCTAACTTGTCGGCTTGCTGTCGAAGTTCGTCCATCGTTCCAATTCCAACCAATTTTCCCTTACTCATTATTGCTATTCGGTTACATAAATCTTCTGCTATTTCCATGATATGGGTAGAAAAAAGAACGGAACCTCCTTTCTCAATATGTATATCCAATATTTCTTTAACAACTCTTACGGACTTCGCGTCAAGTCCTGCCAAAGGCTCGTCTAAAATTAGTAAATCTGGGTCGTGAAGAATTGCCGAAATAATTTGAATTTTCTGCTTATTCCCGTGGGATAAAGTTGCTACTAATTGTTCGTAATAATCCAAGGCTCCCAAACTTTCCAGATACTCTTTCGCTCGCTCTGTGGTTTCCTCTGCGTCTAATCTACGAATAGAAGCTATAAAATTAAACAAATCTTTAGGCGTGAGGGATTTGAATATGAGGGGCTCTTCTGAGACATAGCCTACTCGACTCTTAATTTGGACCTCATCTGTTTCTGGGTTTAAGCCCATTATAGTTATATTTCCTTCTTTGGGCTCTAATAACCCTAACAACATTTTTAAAGTAGTTGTCTTACCCGCTCCGTTCGGCCCTAAGAGCCCGAAAACTTCACCCTTTTTTACGTCAAAGGATATTCCATTTACTGCTTTAACATCCCCAAAAAACTTTTTCAATTCGTTAACAGAAATCATAACATTATCGTTCATTCTTTATCACTCTAACAAAATTATACAAAATTTTTAATATTTTTTAAATTGTAAATCTTTTTTTTTCTCTTTCCTAAAAAGTAATTTTATAAAGAGAATATTTAAAATTGTTGGGATTACGCCAACAAACCCGATTAAATATATTCCAATAATAAATATATTTTCTATATAACAGCTCATCAAGATTAGACCTACTGTATCAATTAAATAATGATATATGATAGATGGAAGCAGACTTTTAGTTTTTATAAACATATATCCCATCGAAAAACCAATTAAAGTCGCGTATATGACTTGAAATACTGCTAATAAGGGATCTAGTCCTGATAATAAAACAAATGTGAGATTAGGCGCATGTACTAATCCAAAAATTACGCCACTAATTAGAATCGATATTATTTGCTTATATTTTCTTGAAAGGAGGGGTAAAATAACACCTCGAAAAGCTACTTCTTCCCATAATCCTGGTCTAATCATAAAAATCCAAATAAACCAACCAAAACTAGCGACTCCAGGAATCAAAGGGTTTGGATCTCTAAATAAGAATTCAGGGGTCCAAATAAAAGTTCCTAAAAGATTAGCGCCAATCCATACAACGATACTAAAAATTGCAAAAGAAACTAATCCAATAAGGAGATTTCGGCCTAAAGGTTTAACCTTAGTTAATCCGATTGTTCTAAAATAATCGCTAATCTTTTCATCTCTACAAGGTAATTTCAACCCCTTTGGAACTACTAAAAGAAATAAGAGTATTAGAAACCCCTCTATGAGAAAAAATTCAACAAATAATATTCCCACAAATGGTAGCGTTAATAAAAACGGGAGAAAAATAATCTCAATAATACTTGCGAGATTTAGAAAAATTGTAAATAATACTAATACTACTAATCCACCTAGAATCGGTTTGTTTCTTAATAACCCTCGTGTTTCAAATAATGGTAGTTTGTCAGCCTTTGGGAACATTTTTGAAAAAATATAAACAACCATTGATAACCCAACCAATCCTATGATAAACAACGCTATTATTGAAGTTGTAATCCCTACACTAACGAATAATGTAAAACCGATAATTAATATAAATATACATATAGCTACATCAGCACCAATCATCAAAAGCCATTTCTCTATTTTATGTTTTTTATTTACTTCCTCAAGAACATATTTGTATTTCATTGTACTGAATAATCGAATCTTCATTTCGAATACAAATAGTAGAAACATCCAAACAATTGGTAAGCTGCTTAGAAATAGGATTAGAACTATAATCGATTGAGTTAGAATCGTTAGAAGTGTAGCCATTAAAATTAATGAAATTCCTTGGATAATTAGCATCAATATTAATTTGCCTTTAGCTTGGTCGCGTGGTAAAAGGGGCAATGAAGCAAGAGTGGATGAACCTGATTCTTCAAGATTTAATAATCCTCCAACAAGCATAAATGGTATAAATTGACTAGCCACCAAAATAATTGCCCATAATATCATAATACTAAAGGTAGATGATACTTCTCTAGTTATTACAGTTTGCATCGAAAGAACCATAATTATAGGATAGAGAAGAGGCATAAGAATAAAAATTAAAGATTGATAATCCCGCGTTGAAGATATTAAATCCTTACGAATATAAGATTTGACGGGAGACTTCGTTTTTATTTCAATTTCAATAGTTTTTGTTATTGTCTTAGATTTCTTTTTTTTCTTAACAGAATCTTTTTCAATAATGGCTACGCTATTTAAAGATTTTATAGCTACTTTATACAAAAGAAAAGCGATTACTGCTAGAATTGCCGTTCCTATTAGGCTTGATATCCATAAATTTAGAGGAACTTGTCCCGGCGCTAAACTTAAGCCAACTAAATAGCCGGGCGCAAACGGTAAGGGAATAAAACTCAATATTATATTTAAATCCATTGAGGGCGGATTTATACTAAAATTATCAATAAGAGATACTATAGAATTCATTCCAAATTGTAAAACAAAACTTGAGCCAAAAGCTAAAAGAAAAAACCCCATCATAGAGACAGTTCTTAAAATATTTGCTTTTTTTGATTTTCCACTTGATTCAGAAAAAAGTCGGCTAAATCTCTCTGCAACAAAAATCAAAATACTTACACCTAATATTGTAATGAAGAATGATGATATAACACTTAAAATAAAAGTTAAAAAACTCTGAGTTATTATAAGTAAAACAATTGGAAAAGCAAAAGTCATTACAATTATCGGGGCGCTTAAATTTCGGAATAATGTCATAAATCCTAATTTTTTTAAATCATTTCGAGATATTGGTAAGGTTTGTAACCATTTGAAGGAGTTACCTGACATTAAAGAACTAGTGGTAAACAACCCAAATAGAAAGATATATAGGATAGATATTGTTAAAAATATCCACATAAAAAAACTATAGAGAAAGATTTGTCCTTCTATAGGGTATGAAGGATATATCCCCTCGGTAATTTCAAAATATAAAATAATTGACATAAATGGCATGAACATCATAACGAAAGCAGAAGCAAACTTTAGCGCAATCGATTGATTTTTTATATATTTATTATTTTTCTCAGACTTTTCAAGTACTTTAGATTGATGAGCACCAGAAGAAGCTAACATAGAATCCATAATCATCTCGTAATTAGTGAATTTTGATAGTGAGAAACAGCTTAATTTCTTCTTATCTTCCATTTTAACCCGTCTCCTTGATTTTTTTCTTATATGACGCCCTTAACTTCTTAACAATCTCTTCTACGGAAGAATCTTGTTCAGTTAATCTAAGAAAAACCTCTTCCAAACTCGCACCCAATTTATCTGCTTGTTGTCGAAGCTCGTCTATAGTTCCAAGTCCTACTAACTTACCCCTGTTTATTATTGCTATACGATCGCACAAATCTTCTGCGATTTCCATGATATGGGTAGAAAAAAGAACGGAACCTCCTTTCTCAATATGCATATCTAAGATTTCTTTTACTACCCTAACAGATTTAGCATCAAGTCCGGCTATTGGCTCGTCTAAAATTAAAAGCTCTGGTTCATGAAGTATAGAGGCAATAATTTGCATTTTTTGCTTGTTTCCGTGTGATAATGTAGAAATCAATTGTCCATAATACTCCACAGCGCCTAGGCTTTCTAAATACCTTTGTACGCGTTCTGTGGTTTCCTCTGCGTCTAACTTACGAATAGAAGCAACAAAATTAAACAAGTCTTTAGGCGTGAGCGATTTAAATATAAATGGCTCTTCTGACACATAGCCTACTTTCTCTTTCATTTGAACCTCTTCACGCTCTGGATTTAAACCAAAAATACTGATATTTCCTTCTAATGGTTCAAGTAGTCCTAAAAGAAGTTTAATTGTAGTTGTTTTCCCAGCTCCGTTTGGGCCTAAAAGACCGAAAACTTCACCCTTTTTTACATCAAAAGAAATACCATTAACAGCTTTAACCTCACCAAAATACTTTTTCAAATCTCGAACGGAGATCGTTAAATTATCATTCATTTTTAATATTTCCTTGAATTTTAAGTTGAATATTTAGGTAATAATCTTAATTTAACTTAACTTTTATTAATATATTTTTTAATATATTACTATATTTCTTCAATATATAAATGTTATGACTAATGTTTTACCTTTATAAATTGACGTTCTAACAGAGGAACAATATAATATATGAGAATATATTACAATATATAAAATAACAACTTAGGATTTCAATATTGATATTACTGAAAATTAGGTTTGATAATTTATGATTTATTTTTCTTTTTGCTTAACAATTATAACGATCGATACGACAATGATAACAAGTCCTATTAAATGAAAGATTGTAAATAGTTCTCCTAAAAATAACGTAGCAAATATCGCAGTAATAATTGGCGTTGGCGAAAAAAGGATTGTTGCCTTCGAAACATCTAAATATGAGAGCGTTTTGTACCAGCAATATAATCCCGCCCCATAAACGGTTCCCATTGAGATGTAATAGAATTGGTTGATTGGTACAAATAATAGGCTAATATTCTCGAAAGGAAAGAATAGAAAATAAGTAGAAAATAAAATAATACCACTCAAAATATTTCTAATAAAAACCATCTGAGTCGGAGTAGCTTCATTTCGAACAAAAACCGGCTTAGTAATTGAATGTCCAAACATCCATAAACAAGTAATAAATAACATAATCAACACGCCACTCAAGATATCTAAACTAAAAGTTAAGAGATTAAATGATCCTTGCGAAATAGCAAGGATTAACCCAAAAAATAAAATCGTTGAAAAAATTATTTGTACTTTAGTTATCCGCTCTTTTAAAATTAGAAAACCAAAAATCAAACTAAAAAAGACTGTTGTTTTTTGAGTAAGAGACCCATTAATTGCTCCTGCTAATTCATATCCTATAAAAAATAGTAGTTGGTTAAAACCAAAGATTATTCCAATAAATAGAAAGAGCCAAATATTTTTTCTCCAGTTTTTAATCATGGAATTGGTATGATTGGTACTTGCATTATTATTCTTAGCTAGATTCACTTTTTTCTCTATAATAATTAATGGTAAGAAAAGCGCTGCTTCTACTAAACAAGTCATTACGGCGAAAATGTGAGCATCAAGCGCAACTGGGCGGCTGTTAGCAATTATTGGTTGAAAACCTACAAAAATATTCCCAATAACCCCGAAAATTAAACCTTTCTTTAAGTTGGTGTTCAAGATATTTAAGATAAGGTATAAAAAATTAAAAAGTTTTACAACTAAAAAGAGTAGAAAAGTCTAAACCTCGATATAAAGAAAAAATACTATTAAATATTCCTATGTTGAAATATTAATTATGAATAGTTTCGAACGAATATGGGCAGCTTTAAATCTCGAAGAACCCGATAGAATTCCAACACATACGATAAATATCGATGGTAATGTTGCTGATAAGATCATAGGTCGTCCAGAAAGAACTGCGTTTGATGTATTTGACGATTTGGAAAAACAATACCCAGATGATTGGCTTGATAAAATCAATTCTATCATTGTCGATATTGAAATATCTACTTTTTCGAAAGCAGTTAGAGCGGGGTATGAAATAGGGTTTGATGGCGTTGGAGTACAATATATACCATTCATCTTCGAAAGTCAGACAGAACTGACGGATGTATTTGGAAAGAGACATAAAGTAAGAAATATTGATGGAAACCCTTATCCAGATTATTATGGAGGATACATTAAAAATCGAGATGATTGGGAAAAATATCCTAAGCCAGATATGAAACAGGAATTTAAAACTGCTAAAAAATTTTATAAAGGAGTTCTAAGAAAGTGTAGAGATATCAAAGACGATATTTGTATTATAGCTCAAAATGCTTTAACGTCAGTATTTCCACCTGTATGGCAAGG
Source organism: Promethearchaeia archaeon (assembly GCA_029856105.1). GTDB lineage: Archaea > Asgardarchaeota > Lokiarchaeia > Sigyniarchaeales > SOKP01 > SOKP01. Next base: position 69,120 of record JAHQWH010000193.1, read on the forward strand.
CATGGGAATGAATAACTTTGCTCGCGCTTTAAAGAACGACCCAAAATTAATTGAAGAACGTTTTCGATTTTGCACTGACTTCGTCTTGACCGTTTTTAGAGCGTATTCCGATTGTGGTGCAAAGATTTTTCTCGAAGGAGGGGACATAGCACATAAAGGAGGTCCAATGATGAGTCCAAAATACTTCAACAAATATCTTTTACCACGATACCAAGAAGTTTCAGAAGCTATACATGATTGGGGCGGGAAATATATATTACACACAGATGGTGACGTTACTTCTCAATTAGATTTTATTGTTGAATCTGGTTTTGATGGCCTCCAATGCCTCGAACCTCCTTGGGTTGATCCTTATTTGGTTAAAAAGAAAGTTGGAGATAAATTATGCTTATCTGGAAACATTGATACAAAACATATCTTAGTCGATGCTACTAAACAGGAAGTAGAACAAGCCGTGGCGAATGCGATAAAAGCAATGGGTAAGGGGGGAGGATTTATGATATCTCCGGCTAACTTTCATCCAAACATGACAGTTGATCGTTTAAAATGGATGATTGAAGCTGCTAATAAATTAGGCGTTTACCCCTTACATAATATTGAGTAAATTACTTTTTCTCATCAAGCATAAGATTCTTTTTTAACTTTTTTTCTCTTACAATCATGTAAATTGAAATTATAATAATAATCATGCCTATTAAATGGAAGATTGTGAATATATCGTCCAGAATGATCCAAGCGAATAAAGCTGTTATAATTGGTGTTACTGAATTTATTACGCCAGCTTTTCCTATTTGTATATAAGATAAAGTTTTATACCAAAGAAATAAGCTTACACTGTAATCTAGTCCCATCAGAAGATAATATATGAAATAATTAGGGTTGAATACAATATTTATTCTGTCTAGAGGAAAAAAAATGAAATATGTAGAAAATAAAATTATTCCACTTAACAGACTCCGGATAAAAACTACTTGAATAGGGGAGAGCTCATTTCTGTCGAATCTAGATTTAGTGAATGTGTGGACGAGAGTGAACAAGGCAACATCTATCAGTAAGATTAGAACTCCAACATTAAATTCAAGCAAATTAAAAGATCCCTGTGTTATTGCAATATATACTCCGAAGAATAGAATTGCGCAGAATAGAAGTTGAACTTTTGAAATACTTTTTTCTTTTAAAAATATGTAACCAAATAATAAAGCGAAAAAAACTTCACTCTTTAAAGTTAGTGAGCTATTTATTGCCCCTGCAAGGTCAAAACCCACAAATAATAGCACAGGGACGATTGAAAAGGTAATTCCTATTATTGCAAGAAACTTTAAGTTGGTTTTCTTTTTCCATCCGTTTAACAAGGAATATAACTTTTCATTTGAGTTTACATCTATTGACGATTTTAGTTTGTGTCTTTCAAGTACAAACAACGGAAAAAAGATTGTAGCCATAATTAAAGCTGTTACTGCAGCAAATATGTAAGAATCAATAACTGATGGTCTAGAATTGGCAATAATCGGTTGAAGAGAGATCCCTAATACACCAATTGTGCCACAAATCAATCCTTTTCTTAAATTATAATTTTCCATTTGTCGTTTGTAAATTCAGATTTAATTGATACTAGTTAAAAAATAGTCTCTTTTTAAAATTTAAGTAATTAACAATTTAAACAAAAGAAAAGTAAAAAAGATTATTTAGAATAACTTCCAAATTGAGGAAATGTCTTTAATTGGGTCGAATTGAAGATAGGCCCATCTTTACATACGCTAATATCGTTCTTTTCTCCTACACAACAAGAACCACATAATCCTACTCCACATTTCATTTTTCTTTCCAGACTAGCTTGAATTTCGATGTTTTTAGAATCTGCGATTTCGAGAACCCGTTTCATCATGATTTCCGGTCCACATGTAATAATAAGATCTATATTTTCCTTTTCAATTATATCTTCAATAGGATCCGTTACAACACATTTCTTACCTACAGACCCGTCTTCCGTAGTACACATCGTATTTGGAATTAGATCTATTAATCGATCGGCAAATATTAACGAGGGCTCATCTTTCGCTCCGATCGCTACAAATACATTCTTTTTATTTAATCTTAGAGATTCTGTTATAGTAATTAACGCTGGAATTCCCATTCCACCTCCTACTACAAGGATACTTTTTGCTTTTTCGTAATTAAACGAGTTTCCAAAAGGACCTCTAATCCCTATAGAATCTCCTTCTCTTAATTCAAATAATTTTGATGTTCCTTCACCAATTTTTTGAACTGTTACTTCGATAAGATTACCATTTATGCTAGAGATGGACATTGGTAAGAAATCAATATCGGGAAGCCATAATATAACAAACATTCCGGGTTTGTAGGCTTTCGCAATTCGCGGGTTTTTAACTATGAAGCTTTTAATATCGTGAGCATGCTCTTTTATCGATTTAATTTTTACTATATCAGTTTTATTTCTTGTAATGTCTAAAATCAAATCCTCCTTTTCGTGTTCTAGAGGCTTTGTTTCGAGGAAACCTTGTTCGACAGCTAGCTCAAAAACTTCTTTACCTCTTTCAGTTCGCACAATTATAGTATTCCATCCGTCTTCACTGCCAAACTCTCCAACAGATATATCTGCAAACGAGGCTGTATAATCGGAACACGAAAAACAAGCAGCTCTAATTGCTTTATCGTATAAATAATTAAGGGGTATTTCTTTGACTGTTGAATCAACGCTTACTTTCATTTTGAAATTATCTTTATCGATATCAATTTTATCAACCTCGCTTAGGTTGATGTTAAATTCCTCAAACGCGATTTTTAATAATTGGTTGTAATAAGTTCCAAAACAAAAGGTTCCAATGGCTAACGTTACTAGATCGTAAGCTTCGTAATCGAAAGCAGGATGGTTTTGTACTTTTCTCAAAGCTTGTATTTGGCATGGAGTGCCTACTACCGCGATATCTTTACACTCCTTATTGATGGCATCGCCTAGAAGCGAAAGAGTTGGACCTTGACTTGGTTTATACCCAGCTCCTTTAAGTAAATCTTGTTGACTCTGAGCAATTATTGGAAAAGGTCTGAAGTTCTCATCTTTATCAGTAATAATCGATGCGTCGATGAGACCATTCTCCATAGCAACCCATAGTAATCCTGTTAAAGGTCCTGCTTCAGCTGGGATCTTTTTACGTGCTTTATTTGTTAATTTTACAGAAACTATTTCGATATAGTGACCCAAAATTTTATCGTGTTCTTTACCAAAAACCCATTTATCTAATAGTGACAGAGGAATCTTCTCATTTTCAGTTTTCGGACAGAGATTATAACAGAGCCCGAATCCGTCTTTACAAGTATTCATATCTTTGCAAGATCCATCTTCTATTGGGATTTCTTTTTCTCTATCAAATTGAATGCTAGCACAAAAGGCTCCACAAGCTCCACAGTATACGCATTTTCCCGTTTGAATTATTTCCTCGTATAGTTCTTTCCAACCTTTTTGAGTTTTCCCAATATACATTTTATTTACCTTCCTCCTTTAATTTTTGAAGAAATTTTTTTGCTTCTTGTTTTCCAAGCTCAAACGCTTCTATATTTGTGTCTAAGGTTGAACTTGGCACAAACTTTTTAATCGTTTTTAAAGCAGATTCTTCAGAAAATATCCCTGCAAGTATAGTAAAAACAGCAAACAAAATTGTATTTCCAAATACTATGTTACCAAATTTTTCAACAGCTAATTTCTGAACGGGGATGTTCAAGGCTTTACTTATTTTTTTTGCCCCTCTAAATTTGTTTATCGTTGAGGGATCCCAAACTAAAAACCCGGTATTTTTATCAGATTTAACAAAATTAGCTTTTATATCATTAGCAGATTCTTGAGACAAAACAATTAGAAAATCGTACGGCTTTAAGGCTTTCGGGTAATCAATATATTCAATACTTTTATCTAAATCAACGACAACTTCCGCCCAACATTTTCCTCCGCGTGCAGCGGCAGAATAAGCTTCTGTTTGCGTAGCAGCGAGACCTTCATAGATTGAACTTGCCATAATTATCATTTTGCTGAGAGTGATAACTCCTTGGCCGCCAAATCCACTTACTCGAATTTCGTATCGAGACATTGTTTATGTGCCTCCTCTTGCGATTTTTTGTATTTTAGCGTATTCTTCTGAGTACTCTGGTTTATCTGGCTCGTATCTAAATTCACCAATAATGTATTTATTAAACAATTCTACTTCACTCATGAATTTCGCTTGGTTTTTTCTTACGCTATTTCGCTTAATCCATTCTATCATCTTACCTGCTGTATCCATTTTTTCTCCTTTTTCTCCTAAATATTCAGCTCCTAAACTACTCAAATTTTTTCTACCAAAATAAGTAACACAAGGCGTGATTAGCTCAATTACTGAAGTGCCTTTATGTTTTAAGGCTTTTCTGAAATACTTCATGAAAGTACGAGGATGAGCTACGGTAGTTCGTGCTACATAAGTTGCACCAGCTGCAAGAGCAAGTTTCACTCCATCACTTCTATTTTCAAACATTTTATATGGTGTTGTTGTACTATTAGCACCGTACAGGGTTGTTGGCGCACCTTGACCACCTGTCATTGCGTAAATACTATTGTTAAATATTAATATAATGCAATCTATATTTCGGCGACAAGTATGGATAAAATGGTTCCCTCCAATTCCTAAACAATCGCCATCTCCTGTAAATATTATAGGTTTCATTTGAGGGTTGGCCATTTTCATGCCAGTTGCTAACGAGGGTGCCCGACCGTGGAGCGATAAAACTTTTTGGGTAGCATGATGTACTAGTAATAACATCTGACTATAGCATCCAATACCGATAACTAACGGGTATAATTTTGGATCTAGTTTTTCGTCTTCAAATATTCGGGTAAAAATATGGGCGATGATCCCATAACCGCATCCAGCGCAAAATCTAGACGAATAATTACCCAATAAATGGCCCGCGTAAGAGATTAATACGTAAGGATTCTCTGGTTTCTCGTTTGGAAACATTGGTCCTATTCCCGACATTAATTAGCCACCTCCTTAATAACTTTTAAAATATCATGTGGATGATGTATTTCACATGCTTTTGGAATTCTAATAACTGGTGTGCTAAGCTCAGTTACCCGTTCGACTTGTTCTGCTATAATTCCTGTATAGTTTAACTCAGGAACTATAACTGCTTTAACATCCTTAACAGCTTCTTTAACTTTCTCGTCTGGAAAAGGCCAGATTGTTATAAGTCTGAAAATTCCAACTTTTATTCCTTCTTTCCGTGCTAAATCAACCGCACGATAACTGGTTCTAACAGGTAGACCATAAGCAATTATAACTATTTCAGCATCGTCCAATTTATAAGTGCTTGTTAGCGAAATTTTATCTATATTGCTAGTTATTTTATCGATCATCATCTCTATAAATTGAAGTGGTTTGGGTGTCGGTAAACCTTCGTAATTGTGAGGTTGCGAGAGAAACATTCCTGGACAATAATCAGTACCTATAATCGGTGGTTTAGGGATAACATATTTCCCGAGGTTCTCGTCTTTATAAGAAAATTTTTTGGTAAAATCATTTGGTAATTCACGGTCAATTACTCTCTTTAACACCTCTTCTTGTTGTGGTATATTAACTACTTCGTGAAGGTGTCCTAAATAAGCATCTGACATAATAAACACTGGGCAACGGTATGTCTCAGCAAAGTTAAATGCTGTAATTGTTAAATCATATAATTCTTGACAACTCATTGGTGCTAATGTTATAACTTGAAATTCACCATTTCCCGCAAAGCGCATTAACCCTATATCATTATGATGCGGTTCTGTTACATATCCCGTCCCAGGACCATTACGCTGTACATCACAAAAAACAAACGGGATTTCTAAATTTGCTGCCATTGAGATCGTTTCGGTCATTAAAGAAAGACCAGGACCAGAAGTTGCTGTCATAGCCTTAGCGCCGACTAAGGAAGCCCCGATTACAGAATTAATAGATGCTATTTCGTCCTCCATTTGCATACAAACACCTCCAATTTGTGGCAATCTAACTGCAAGATGTTCAATTACCTCGGTACTTGGGGTGATAGGGTAACCTCCAAAAAATTTCAATCCAGCAGCTATAGCGCCTTCGGACATCGCTATGTTTCCCATCATTAGATGTTTACCTTCTGGTAAGAATCTTTTACTATTTTCTATATCCATTTTTTTTCACCTTGTTATACTTTGGCTTTATTAGCCACATTTTCATTTTCTGATTCTTGCAAAATGTATATACACCAATCTGGACATCCATATTCGCATCGTTTACACGCTGTACAATATTTTGCTTTCCCTTCTTTAACTCGTGGAATATAAGCAATTCTCATATTTAACTCGTCTCCCATTTCTAAAATACCTGTTGGGCACACATAGACACAAACTTGACAACCACCACACCTATTTTTATTTAGGAATAATGAAAAATTCTTCTCTCTATTCTCTAACAATTTTGGAATTTTAGACCAACTCAGTTTTTATCTGATATTTTATTTAAATATTTTTACCGTTATAAATTTCAATTTAATTTATTTTAAGTCTTTCTGCAATTATTCTTAAATAAAATAACATCAAATCTTAATTAAAACTAAAAAGTTAATTAAATTATGAGAAAGATAATTTATTTAGGGTGTTTATCAAGCTCAAAATACAAAGAAACTTGCGAAAATGGAATAAAGATCATTAAATTCCTTGACAATGAATACGAAATTCTTGATGGTGTCCCTTGTTGCGGCGCGTTATCTTATCACATTTCCAGCGACGAAGAATTAAAGAAACACGTAGAATTTGTGAATAATTGGTTTAAATCAAACGATGTTTCTAAAATTGTTACGATTTGCGCAGGTTGTTATAATTATCTAACTCGATATTATAAACAATATTTAGGCTCTGATTTCAATGTCGAAGTTAAACACCTTTTACAATTTATGGCTACACCTGAAAATTTAAAGAAGTTGAATTTAAAGTATTCTGGAAAAAAATTAATTGTCAATTATCACGATGCTTGTCATCTACGAAATGCGATTCCACCAATCATCGAAGAACCAAGAACAATCATCAACTCGATCGATAATATAGAAATATTCGAAATGGAAAACACAAAAATTAATAGTATTTGTTGTGGGGCTGGCGGAGGTGTCTATGCCATTTTTAAAGAAAATAGCGATTATAACGCTAAATCGATTTTCAATCAAATGAGGAAAGGAAAAGCTTTGTTAACAGCCTGTCCATTCTGTTATACTGCATTACAAAGAATACGAAAAGAAAATAATATTAGGAAACCTGTAATTAAATTTGAGGATTTTTTAATCAAAATAATGAATCAGGAGGATCCCTTAATATGAGCGAAAAAGGAAAAGAGCTATATGAAAAAGTAAAAGAAAAGATAGAACAATTAAACGATAAAGATTCAGTCTACAGCAAGTTTGGAGATATCTGGAAGCTAGCAAGCTTAGGTAAGTATCGTTCCTTCGATTTACGATATCTTTACGAAGATACTAGTAGAGAATTTGTTGAAGAACACAAAGAACATCTTACCAAAATACGTGAAGATTTCGTTGAAAATATTGATGACTATGTAAAAAAATGCATAGATGTGATGCGTAAGACTAATAAATTTAAGGTTTATTACGCCAAAACAAACGAGGAAGCCCAAAAAATTTTTATGGAAGAGTTAGGAGATAATAAAGTTTTATACAAATCAAAATCTTTGGAAGCAAAGGATATAGGAATAATTGATGTTTTAAAGAAAAATAATATAGAAATTAAAGAAACAGATTTAGGCGACGTCCTATGCCAACTATTTGATTACAAATATCCAAGTTTCACCTTAGCTCCTGGAGTTCAATTTACTGAAAAAGAAATCGTCGCAAAAATGAAGGAAAAATATGGAATAGATATAGAGGAGAAAGCAGAAGCAATAGTAGCCTATTACCGGAAGAATTATCGCCCAGAATTACTTAATGATGTTAAGGTTTCTCTTACATCAGCTAATGTAATTGCTGCAAATGATGGTTCTATCGTTCTAATTGAGAATGAAGGAAATATTAGTCTCTTAACTAGGGCGACTGAGAAACACATCGTTGTAGTAGGAATACAAAAAATCGTTCCAAATGTTTTTGATGCTCTAATTGTAGCTAAATTACATGAGAGAATAAATAATGTAGATGGAGCTTATATTAGTTTTATATCCGCGGCATCAAATACTTCCGATATTCAAGGAAAGCGTGTATTTGGGATGTATGGTGCGAAAGAAGTAGTTATAATATTTGTAGATGACTGGAGAATTAAAGCAGCAAAAGAAAATCTATTTTATAAAGATATTCTAAAATGTATCTCATGTAAAAGTTGTGATTATGTATGCACAGCTTCTCGAGCATTTGGTAATATCTACGCATCAAAATACGGTATTGGAGCAATAAATATCGTTCGAGATTATATTCATAATGGAATCGAAGCTGCTGTTAAAGATGGTTTATTCTTATGTACAGGTTGCGAAAATTGTACGAATTGGTGTCCTGTGGGAGTTGATTTAGCAGAAATCATGAAAAAACTTAAAAAAGAAGCTACTGAAAAAGAGCTTTGTCCTCCTTCGTTAAAAGAATATAAAGAAAAAATATTCAGAGATAAGAACCCATTCATTTAATTTTAGAATAAGATTATTTTTGTTTGGGTGCAAAATTTAGTGATTCAATATCAACATTTAAAGTAATATAAAATTGGTTTGATTTAATAATCCTATATTGTAATATAACGAATAGCTAATTAAAATAATAAAATAATAAACTAACTATTATTTGAGTAAGTATGCAAATAGTAAATAGCATGGAAAATGTCCCAAATTTCTCTTTCTTTCCAAATTTACCCACCCATATGCTCTCAGATTCTTTCCTGACTTTGAAAACACCAGTTGATATTCCTATACTAAAAATCGCACTGTAAGTAAACATTCCAAGAATAGATCCAAAATCAATAATATTTAACAAGTAAAGTTCTAATGCTAAAAAAACTACGAGTGGCAAGAATATTATTTGAAACAAAAATATTGTTGATTTTAAATTTGCTATCGCTATCTGAAGTTTATTGAAACTATGAATATCCTCTTTTTCCTTGACTCTAAGTATAAGTTGCAAACAAATTTCACCAATTTCATTTAATATATATTTTCCATCAACATCTTTTTTAATCAGCAAATCGTTCATTTCTCTTAAATGATAGTTTAAAAGACTACTTTCCGGAATATTAAGATTTTTCAAAATTTGTGAGTAAGTTTGTGGACTTTTAGATAATTGTTTAAGAATTCCTCTCCGCATTGGATGTTTTAACAAGTTAAAAATTTGTGAAAGTTCTTTTTCTGAGAGATATTTATTTATTACTATCAAAATCACCAATTAATCAGAAAAAAGATATTGATATAAACTTTTTTGGAAAATTTTCTTTACAAAAAAAAACTTACTTATTTTCGACTGGAAAATCGTAGATCATTTAAATTTAAATGCATTTTATGTTAAGTTCAAAAAGGATTATTAATTCTATGTAAAATCTATAGCTGATACATTGTTGAAAGGATTGTATTTGCTCTCAAAATTGCCAAATCTTCAAAACCTAGAATTTCAGCACAAGTTCGTTCCCCATTGCATGTTGATTTTAGTTTAGTCCATAGTACTTCAGCAATATCCTCAACTGTTTTATTTTCCGTAAAAATCTTACTCGCGTCAATATCGATATTTCCTGCCATCCATTCACAACTTCGTGTATTCCCACAAACTTTGATTACAGGGGCAACTGGATTCCCGCATGGACTTCCTCGACCTGTTGTCATAATAATTACCTGTGCTCCCGCAGCAGCAAGCCCCGTCATTGATTCTATATCTAATCCCGGTTCAATCATTAACCACAAACCCCTTCCTTTTGGGGGCTCCGAATAGTCTAATAATCCTTGGATAGGTGCCTTTCCTGCTTTGGCGATGGTACCTAATGATTTTTCCTCGATTGTAGTTAATCCACCCTTTATATTTCCAGGTGTTGGTTGAATTCCTCGGAAATCTATTCCGAGTCTTCTAGTTCCTTCTAGAAATCGATTTAAAGTGGAATGGATTTTTTCAGCTACGTCTTTATTTACTGCCCTTTCAATTAGCAAATGTTCTGTACCTATCCATTCTGTAAATTCAGGAAGAATAGATGTGCCTCCTAAATTTACAACTTTATCTGAGACAATTCCCAAAGAAGGATTAGCAGATATTCCCGATATTGAGTCAGAACTCCCACATTCTAATCCTAATACGAGATGAGAGAAGTCGAACGGTTCACGTTTTAATTCCTTTGCAGCCTCTGATATTTTTTTTCCAATTTTGATGCCTTTTTCTATTGCTGCAGTTGTTCCTCCTTGAATGTCTTGGACATCAAAGAATTCCACTGGTTTTTTTGATTGTTTAATTTTTCTTGCCAATAATTTACTGGTGATATTCTCACAACCTAAACCAACCACAATAACCCCATAAATATTTGGGTTTATTCCTAAACCAGATAAAGTTCGAACTGTATAATTAAAGTCTGGACCAAATTGACCGCAACCTAGCGGGTGCGTTATAGCAACCGCATTTTCAATTTGGTTCGCAATTTGTCGTGTGACGTGATTAACGCATACTACTGAAGATATAACAGCTACTTTATTACGAATACCTACTTTTCCTTTAGGTCTTTGGTAACCAAAGAATTCTTCGGTTATTTTTTAGCCACCTCCAAATAGTAACTTTTTAGATTGTGTGTGTGAATCCAATCACCCGTTTTTATATCTTGAGTAGTTATGCCAATAATTTGACCATATTTTTTTACTAATTCTCCTTTATTAATATCTTTCAGTGAGAATTTATGCCCCATCGGAATATTTTGATTTAAATTTATGAAAATTTCGTTTGATTTTAATTCAGTGTCTTTAGATATATCTATTAAAGCCGTAGCGCAATTATCATCCAAATGCATAATAATTAATTTATTTTTTAAATCAGACATCTTAGATAAATAATTTTCAAATTCTATTTTATAATGTTTTTAAACTTTCTTAGCATTTATTATATTTAATAATTGTTTATGAATATATTACAAATTTTTAAAAGAGTTAATAAAAATGCCAAATGGTTATATGGGAAAAATTCTCTGGGTAAATCTTACTGATGGGACTTTTAAGGAAGAAGATGTGCCAGAAGAGTTATATCGGCAATATTTAGGCGGTTTTGGGTTAGCAGCTAAGTATATTTATGAAAATACGCCTAAAAATGTAGACCCTTTGGGTCCAGATGCAATATTAGGCTTTTTTCCAGGTTTCTTAACTGGAACATTGGCACCTCTTACAGGGAGATATATGGTAGCAGGTAAGTCGCCTCTTACGGGAACATGGGGGGATTCTCACTGTGGAGGTTTTTTCGGACCTGAAATAAAAAAATCTGGATACGATGGTATATTAATAAAAGGTATAGCAAATAGTCCAAAAATTATAACGATAATCGATAATGAGAAGCAAATTATTGATGCACCAGACATATGGGGTTTAGATACCATAGAAACGGAAGAGAAATTATTAGAAAAATATTCAGGTGCTAGAATTGCTAGTATTGGGGTTGCTGGTGAAAATCTTTCTTTAATCTCAGGAATCGTAAATGATAAGGGAAGGATAGCAGCTAGATCTGGTTTGGGTGCTGTAATGGGTTCTAAAAAACTTAAGGCAATTGTATTAAAAGGAAACCAAAAAATTGGGTTAGTAGATAAGGATGCTCTTATTCAATTAGTGAAAGAATATAATAATAGCATAAGCGCTGCTACAGTAGGTTCAATACAACTATGGAGGGATTTGGGTACACCATGGATGAATGACATCTCAGCTAAAACAGGTGATGCTCCTATAAAGAATTGGGGTGGATCTTCTGCCGAAGATTTTACAACGGAAAGTCTAAATAAAATTACCGGTTTAGAGTTCGATAAATTTAAAGAAAAAAAATACGGTTGTTTTGGTTGCCCTGTCCAGTGCGGAGCTATATTGAAAGCACCCCAAATTAACATTGAAGAAACGCACAGACCTGAATATGAAACATGTGTATCTTTTGGACATCTTTTGTTGAATGACGATTTGCTTTCTATAATTGAAATTAATGAACTATGCAATCGTGGAGGAATTGATACAATTTCTGTTGGTGGAACTGTAGCTTATACCATTGAATGCTATGAAAAAGGTTTACTAACTAAGGATGATTTAGATGGTCTTGAATTAAATTGGGGTAAATCAAAGGCAATTGTCGAATTAGTGAAAAAAATTATTAGCCGCGATGGTATAGGAGATATTTTAGCTGACGGTTCGAAAGTTGCTTCAGAGAAACTTGGAAAGGGCGCTGAATATGCGATACATTCGATGGGGCAAGAACTTCCGATGCATTCACCTAAATATTACAAATCGCTAGGAATGTCCTATGCTTTCGATCCAACTCCGGGTAGGCACACCTCAGGATGTTTAGATATGATGGTTGCAGGGCCATTGATGAAACCTGATGGACTTTTTTCGGGATTTAGTTTACCTAGAAAATTTAAAAGACCAAGCGAAGATCGTAATGAAGCACTTAAATCGGTTTCAGCTCTTTGGCAAGCAACAAGTTGTACTGGCTTGTGTGAATTTGCTTACTTCTTCCAGAAATATCCTCTCACAGAATTTATAAAATGCATTGTTGGTTGGGATATTACTATGGACGATATCGTAAAGATAGGAAAGCGTATTCAAACTCTAAGACAATCATTCAATGTTAGAGAAGGCATTGACATGGCTAAAAACAAATTGCCAGAAAGGGCTGTAGGAGTAGACTATGTAGCAGATTACAAAGCTTACTGCGAAAGTTTCGGTTGGAACCCTGAAAATGGTCAACCACTAAAAGAAACTCTTTCAGAATTAGATTTGGATTTTGTAATTAAAGACCTTTACTAATCATTTTTTAATTTTTTTTTTCTTTTTAAAAAAAAAAGATATTTTAAGAAAATCTTTTACCATAACCTCTATATGTTTTATAAGTGTCTATTATTTCACCGTTCTGATAAATATAAACTTGATTAAAATGCTCTAAAGGTTCCCCTGCTTTACCAAACCTACAAAATATCGGGGCTCCAAGATCTAAATCTAATTGCTCCGGGTTGAAAGTAAAGGGCGTTTGCACTTCTCCGAATTCTTCGTCTTTAGATGTTATTAAATTCTTGGGGATAACAGGGATTGGTAATGCTCTTACGCTTCCAGAACTTACATAACCTCCTGAAAAAGCAGTTGCAATATTTTCTTTTGGCTTACGAACAATTTGAATAACGAAAAAAAGAGATGGTAAAAACTCGTTCAAAGAATTAATTGTATCGAAGATATGCGATTTAAAAAGCAAAGACCCTATACCAATTTCTGTTATAGAGGGTTCGGCAGCAGTTTCTTGAAAACACCCAGATCCTCCACCGTTAACAACTTCAGGTTTAAACCCGGCGTTATTAAGGGCGTCTACAAAGTTTTGGCGCCAAATATTTACGTGTTTCCTAGATCTTTTTTTTGCAAATCTAAATAATGCTTTATCATCGCCTATACTAGCATTTTGAGCTTCGTAACCCATAATTCCCCTAAAATGCAAGTTATTTGCTTTACTTATTATTTGTGCTAGTTTCACTGCTGCTTCGGGTTCCCTTATTGGACTTCTATAAACGCCAACATTTCTTCCAAATAATTTGTCTGCAACATCTATTTCAATCAATGTATCAAATTCAACATCATTTTTAACTGCAAATTCTTCTAACAAATTAATCTGTTTTATATCGTCAACCATAACTGTAATGCTTACACCGTCTATGCTAGCTGCTTTGCATAATTCATCAACATCCACCTTAGACATCGTGGGATAACCCAACAATATATCTTTAGTTTTATAATTTTCAGCGTAAAACAAAGCTTCAGCTGAATTATAAGTAAATATCCCGTTAACAAAATCCTCTTTTTCAATTATATTTACCAATTCAGGAACTCTAACTGATTTAGTACATAATCTTAAACTTTTTTTCACTTTCTTTAAATAATTCCCAACACTTTCTAAATTCTGATTGAAAGCATCGAGATCGCAGATTACCATAGGAAACTTTTTACCTTTAACTAAATCTTTTAATTCCTCATAACTAGTGGATAATATCAATCTATTTTTACCTTTCAAATTTAATAATTAATTGATAGTACATGAAAATTACTTTTTAGACTTTGTTAATAAGGAATTGGCTTTGACAAAACCTAAAATTAGAAATAACAATTAAGATAAAAAAAAAAAGATAATTAATTTATTTACAGCGCTACTATAGCACTTATTTCTATTAACATACTAGCAAGAGGTAAATTTGATACTTCCACTGTTACTCTCGCGGGATAAGATTCAGAAACTCCGTTGTCATTAAAAAATTTTTTATAAACGCTGTTCATTTCGTTAAATTCTTTAATATTTTTTAAAAATACGGTTGTATTGACAATGTTCGAAATTTTACATCCAGCAGCTTCTACGATTTTTTTAATATTGGTTAGTGCAACTAAAGTCTGTTCTTTAATATCATTTGCAGGTTGAGCCGATCCTTGGCCAGAAACAAATAGTAAATTACTTGCTTTTATGCCCGGGCTATAAGGTCCCGCAACGGGAGTTCCAGGATTAATAATTTCAATACCTGACATAATTAATTTTAAGCTCAATTATTTTAAAAGATTTTCTTCTCAAAACCTCCTAATTAGAAAAATCAAAAATCAAGTATTTTGGTTGAATAAAATCGAAAAAAATATTTGTAAATGATCGTTTTTTTAAATAACTCTAGCGTTAATTTAATTGAATAATATTATGTCTAAGAAATTTTCAACAAAACCACTAAGAGGAATGAAAGATTATTATCCACCGGATTTACGAGAAATAAACTGGATAATTGATACAATTCGAGATGTTGCGGAATTGTATAGTTATGAAGAATTTGAAAGTCCAAGATTAGAACCAATTGAGATTTTTGCTGCTAAATCTTCAGACGAGTTAGTGAATGAACAATCCTTCATAGTAGAGAAAAAAAAAGGAGAAAAGTTAATACTAATTCCAGAACTTACTCCATCGTTAGCGCGAATGATCACAGCAAAAAGTCAAGAACTTAAAAAACCCATAAGGTGGTTCTCAGTACCTACATGTTATAGGTACGAGCGCCCACAGAAAGGCCGGAGAAGGGAATTCAAGCAAATTAATATGGACATCTTGGGAGAAAATAGTCTCTATGCCGAACTCGAAATATTCAATGCAGTTGTTGATATCTTTTTAGAATTTGGAGCCATTTCAGACCAATTTCAAATTTTTTATAATAATCGACGATTTATCGATTCTGTGTGTGAACTGATACTAAATGTACCTAAAGAGAAATTAAAGTTAGTATATAAAGTATTAGATAAATTCGATAAATTAGAGGAATCGGAATTAGAGAGATTTGTTTTTGACTCTTTCCAAGACGAGACAATTGTGCAAGGCATTTTTAAACTAAAAGAGTCTACATCTTTAGAGGATTTATTAAATAAATTTGAGGACATCCCCGAAGAGTTTTATAATTCTCGTGGTTATGTTGAATTATTAAATTTTAATTTATTACTTTCAGAAGCAAAAATCACCGAATATTGTACATTTTCTTCAAGCGTTGTTAGAGGTCTAGATTATTATACTGGCATTGTATTCGAAGTACTTGATACTGGAAAAGATAACATCAGAAGCATTTTTGGAGGAGGACGCTACGATGACTTGTTATCCCTATTCTCAGACGAAAAAATATCAGGAATAGGGTTTGGAATGGGCGTGTTAATGTTTTCATTATTCTTAAAAACATATAATTTAATTCCTGAAGATATTAAAGAAAAAGTTTATACTGATACTATTTATATTGCCTCTATTAACGATAATGCGTCTAGTTACGCGTTAAAATTAGCAAAAATGGTTAGAGATGAGGATTTTCCGTGTATAATAGATTACAAGTTTAAAAATTTAAAAAACCAATTAAAAAAAGCTAATGAGCTCGGTGTTTTAGTCGTATTGATAATAGGACCAAAAGAAGCTGAGAATGATAAAGTTTCTATTAAAAATATGGCAACAGAAGAACAAAAAACAATTGATATCGGAGAATTAATTGACGAAATCTATAACATTATTGAAGAATTTGGAAGTTAAAAAAAAAAGGAGATAGCATTATTTGGATATAGAAGAGTTAAAAAAATTTGGAATTGATGGTCCTGATGAAGGTATATTTATAATTGTTTTATGTTCTAAATGGTGTAGGTCTTGTAAATTATTCACTACAATATTAGAACAAATTAGAGACGAAGGTATTATAAAGTTAAAAATAGTTGATATTGGTGAAAGTTCTAAGTTAGCTCAAGAATTGAAAATCAATGCAATACCCGCTTTAATAATTTTTAAGGATGGCAAGCTCTTAAATAAAAACATTAAATTGTATGGGGAATTAATCGTTAATAAAGGAATTACAATTGGATCTTTCAATGAAGAGATTTTGAAAGAGATAATTAACCAAATTTAAATTTCTCTGATATTTTTAGAAGTTAAAAAAGTTTTTTTATTTGCGTGTTCCCGCTTACTCATGTCTTTCAAGAGCTTTGAATAGTTTTCAAGCTGCCTTTCAATAGCATTTTTTGAATAATATAACTTAAAGTCTGAAAACACGAATATTTTTAAGATTTCAAGTAATTTATTTTATTTATGAATCTAGATCTCAAAAAATTTGATATATTTTATATAATTGGTTTAGTTGCAACCACTATTTTCATGATTCTTGAATTGATCTTTGGATTTATTGCGGTGAATATTACTTTCTTAATTTTCTTTTGGACAATGAAGCTTCTTTCCGGTTTTGGTTTGATATTAACTGTTGCAAATGGTATTTTGTGGATTCTAAATCGTTTTACTGAAAAATTTAGTAAAAAAGACGTTCAGGTTCTTATAATTATTCAGGTGATAGTTCCAGGAATTTTCATAGGATATGCTGTTTATAGCATAATTTCAAGCTTACCTCCCACAATACCTAAAACAGGTATACAATTTTGGTTTGATCTTCTATTATTTCTTTACGGTATTATCTCTTTGATGCTATCATTATATATAATTCCCTTAATTAGAGAAGAGTTTCAAGAAGCTGTAGACACGGGAACAATTAAGCGTATTAAGAGAGGAACAAAAAAAATAGGAAGAAAAATGAAGAAAGGATACTTTAGCTGGAGAGGAAAGTATGCGAAAGTTCAAATTCAAGATCAGATGACGTTAGGAGAAGTCCTGGATATCTGGAGAAATCAATTTGCAGTGTATTTGCTTATCCCGATTGCCATAGGTTCCCTTATCTTTACGCCTATTGCATTTATTTGCATAGTTTTTTGGTTAAAAATAATTGTTTTTGATAAAGGCGAGCCTAAGTTTTATGAAAGAATAGCTTTACTTATCTCCATGATTTGGATCACAACGATCACATGTTTGTCTTACGCTTTCAAACTTGTATTCTTTACATCAATCGAGCCATTTTTCTGGACTATTCAAGTGTTTTACCTAATTGGAATTGTTATCTCCACCAGTATATTTATTTACCAATTCATTAAACTCAAAGGAATCACAATAAAAAAGATTAAGGAAGAAATCCGAGAAAGAAGAGAGCCAGAAGATATTGAGGAAACAGATTAAGTTGAATAAATTTTAAAAAAAATTAATTAATTCTATTTTTATTTTAGTAGACATTCCCATCACTAAATTTTTTAGAAACCACTTCCTATACATATTCAGATTTAAGATTATTGCCAAAAATTTCTAAAATTTAGATCATTCATGGTCAATAATTATTAAGTGGATTGCCAATATTATTAAAAAAAAATCATCACTAAAGGTAGATATGCAATTTATTGAACGATTAATTCAGTCTATTAAGGATAAGAAAAGCGTAGTTTGTATGGGACTTGATCCCAGGATGGATAAGCAAGGCGAAATTCCAAAGTATTTAATAGATGAGTTAAAAGATCCAAATAAAATAATTCTAGAATTTAACAAAAATCTTATTGATCATACATCTGATTTAATCCCCGTTGTAAAACCGCAGATCGCTTTTTACGAGAAATATGAGGCGTTAGCAGCGTTGAAAGAAACGATAAAATACGCCCATAAAAAAGATTTACTTGTCATTTTAGATTCAAAGCGTAACGATATTGGTTCAACTTCGGAAGCGTACGCGTATTCCACGTTTAAAGTTTACAATGCTGACGCTTGTACAATAAACGCATACCTTGGATTTGATGGGATTAAACCTTATTTAAGTTATAAAGAGAAAGGTCTATTTATCCTAGTAAAAACTTCAAACCCTAGTAGTAAAGATTTTCAAGATATCTTTAGCGCTAGGATCCTTAATGTTCCCGACTCTGATGTTGAAGTTATAGTAGATCAAATAACACTGGAAAGAAATTATATCCACATGGCAAAACTAGTTTCTGAGTGGGGAAAGAACCTTGAACAATTTTCTAATTTTCATAATTTGGGAGTAGTAGTAGGAGCAACTTACCCACAAGAATTAAAAGCAATAAGGAAAACAGTCAAAAATTCCTACGTGTTAATACCCGGATATGGGGCTCAAGGTGCTCAAACGAAAGAAATTAAACATGGTTTTAACGATAAAGGATTGGGGGGAATTGTAAATTCGTCAAGAGGGATAATATATTCGTATAATAAAAAAGAATTATTCTCGCCTGATAAGTATGGTGAAGCTGCGAGAGACGAAATAATTGACATGAACAAAAAAATTAACAAAGAAGTTAATTTGTGAAAACAAATTAGTTCAATCACATTATATTTGAGAGAATGGATCCCATATTAACCATAATAAAAACGATTGGAAGGATTATTATCGAAACTACGGTTAACGAACGTTTAAGGCCAACTTGATGTATGACATTAATTACGTTTAAGTCAATAAAAGTACAAAATATTATTATTGGGATGATTACTTCGGGGGCTCCCTTGAACTCCCCTGCGAATCCTAACAAAAATAAAGGAGAACTAATAAAAAAAATTACTCCAAATTGAATTAGAAAACTTACCGCCACCCATTTCATTCCTGTTCTTTTTTTAGCTTTAGTTATTGCTAACCCGAACTTTAATAATAAGATATCTCCACCCGCAAAAGCAGCCATAAGGATTAGAAGCATAATATCCCCTTCTGGAGGATCTCCCATTTGTAATAAATTTAATAACATCTCTATTTCACTAACCGTAGAAGTTCTATTTAAATTTGATTTAATCAAACTTTTTTTATTCAATTGCTTAAAAAACACATAAAAGATTTTTGATTTAAAGTTAATTTTTTTAATCAGTTATTTTAAATTAGAATAAAATATTTAGATTCATAATAACAATAATTACAAATTATTGGAGGAAACTAACAAAAAGGAACAAAAGGAATGATATGCAATGGTAGAAACTAAAATTACAAATGATGAACCAAGAATCTTCGTGGCAGTATGCCAATGAGGTATTAATATTGCCGAAATAATCGATACAAAAGCTCTATCAGAATATTCAAAAACGCTTCCAAATGTAGTTGAAGCTTTAGATTACATTTCAATGTGCACACAAGGCGGAGCCGAATTCATTAAAGAAAAAATGATCGAGAGCAACGCTAATAGGTTAGTTATGGCATCTTGCACCCCAATAACTCACGAACCTGTTTTTAAAAGCGTACTAGAATCTATGGGTTTGGACCCTTCTTACTTGGAATTCGTGAACATACGAGAACACTCGAGTTTTGTCCATAGACAAGATAAAATAGGGGCACAAAGAACCGCTGAGGATCTTATTCGGTCTGGTGTTGCTAGGGCTAGTGTTTTAGAAAAAATTCTAATCAAAGAGGTAGATATCACTAAAAAGGCCTTAATTATTGGTGGTGGCGTGGCAGGACTAACAGCAGGAATAGATTTGGCCGAAGAAGGTTTTGAAGTCCATTTGGTTGAGAAAAATCCGACAACTGGAGGAAAAATGGCTATGTTAGATCGAACATTTCCCACTGACGATTGTAGTATATGAATTCTTGGCCCTGTTATGCTCGAAGCGGCAAGAACTCCAGGGTTAATTGTATATACTTATAGTGACGTGGAAGATGTTTCTGGATTTGTTGGAAACTTTAATGTTAAAATCCGCAAAAGGGCAAGGTACGTTAATAACGACTGCAATGGTTGCGGTGCTTGCTTTGATGTGTGTCCCGCTTACGGATACGATGAATTTAACGAAGGAATGAACCCGAGAAAAGCAATTTACGTTTCCTTTGCTCAAGCAGTACCCTCGATGGCTCAAATTGATATGACGAGATGCATTAAATGTGAATTGTGTAAAGGTGTCTGTGAAGTTAAAGCAATTGATTTTGATCAAGAAGATGAAATTGTAGACGTTAAAGTTGGCTCAATAATAGTAGCTACAGGATGGGACGAGTACGAACCAGAAACGGGTTATTTAGGATACGATGTTTATCCAAATGTAATAACCCAAATGAAGTTAGAAAGGATTCTTGCACCTAACGGACCAACTCTTGGGCATCTAGTTCGCCCTTCTGACGGAAAAAAACCTGAAAAAATACTATTTATTCAATGTGTAGGGTCGAGAGATTTAAACATGAATACTTATTGCAGTGGCGGAGTATGTTGTATGGTTTCAATTAAAAATTCTAAACTTATAAAACAACATTATCCTGAAATAGAAATCTCTGTTGCCTACATGGATATTCGAGCCGCTGGAAAAGATTACGAAGAGTATTACACCGCATCTCGAAAAGAAGGTATTAGATATATTAGAACTAATGTCTCAAAAATTCAAGAAGACCTTGAAACTCAAAATCTTAAAATAATTATCCAAAACACACTTAGCAGTACAAGATTAAAAGAACTTGAGTACGATATGGTGGTTCTATCGTGCGCTATGGTACCCGCAAAGGGAGTAGAAAAAATTGGAAGAATCTTAAAGCTTGAAACGAGCCAAGATGGATTTTTCAAGGAATTCCATTCTCGATTAAATCCAATTGACACCAAAATTCCGGGTATCGTACTTGCAGGAGCTTCTCAAAGCCCCAAATCTGTAGCTGAATCAATAGCTCAAGGAAGGGCAGCAGCATCTTCTTTAGCACGATTGATGTGGAAGGATAAGTATAGGATTTTATTAATTCGAGCTACTGTAGACAAAGATAGATGTGCGAAGTGTGGGCTGTGTGAATTAAATTGTCCTTACGATGCAATTAAGACTTTAGCTGATGGAGCAGAAGTAAACGAGATATTGTGCCGTGGATGCGGTTCGTGCTTAGCCAATTGTCCTTCTGAGGCGATTACGCTAAGATACTACCGTGAACCTCAATATGAAAAACAAATCGATGCTATTTTAGAAGAGATATAGAGAGGTGTAAAAAGTGGCGACAATAGATAAAGACCAAATAAAGATCTTAGCATTTATGTGCTGGAAATGAGGTTATGGTGCTGGAGATATGGCGGGTACGATACGCGCTCAATACCCTTCTACGATTAGACCTATAAGAATCAACTGTACTGGACGCGTAACGCCTTCACTTATGATGCGCGCGATTGGAAAGGGTGCCGATGGAGTAATTGTTGCTGGATGATACGAAGGAGAATGCGATTATGAAACCGGTAATTTGGTAGCAGCAAAAAACGTGAAGTATACGAGAGAAATTTTAAAAACCACGGGTGTTTCCCCTGATAGAATCCAAATGTTCCATTGTAGCGCAGCTGAAGGTCAACGATTTCAAGAAGAAGTCACCAGAATCTCAGAAATAATCGAAAATTTAGGCAGCAATCCAATTAAAGAATCTCTGCGTTCCGAAAAGAACAAAAAAGATTCAAAAAAAGAACAAAAAAAAATTAAACCGAAGGAATGACTCTTGCGAGAAAATATTAGTCGCAAGACGACGAACCATTAGCTATGGTTTCGGAAATTATTATTTCTATAATAATTTTTATTATTTATTCTAAATTAACGTAATTTGAAGTTTAAAACTATTAAACTTCTACTTAGTAAGATAAAGTATAAAAACTCATCTTTCTAGATAAACTATAATTTCAATTTTGTTTGAAATTAAAAAAATAAATGTTAAAAACAAATAAGTGAAAAAATATGGGAGAAACTTCTAAAGTAGGAATCTCAGCATCTAAAGTTGTAGCTCTTATTGGTGCGTTAGTCGTTATTCAAGTATGTATAGGATATTTTGCAACATTAGATGCATTGAATATATTATATGGCATAATAGGACTAATATTTGCGGCTGTAATCTTCATATCATTAGAAATCGTGGATTTAAAGAAAGTGAAAATACCTTATTTATGGTGGGTATTGTTAATCATCGGGATTCTCTTAATATTATTTGAATTTGCTGTTGGACCCTCATATCTTGGAGGTATTTTAGTTTTAATAGCAGCATTACTAGAATTTTTAAGTCAGAAGAAAACTTATGCGGAATCCAAAATTGTTGCTTTAATTGGAGCATGTTATCTAATATATGAATCCGTAATGCCACTTCTTTCTGTTTCACCTGCACCTACAAGTATAGCCCTTTCTATTGTTGGATTCGTTTTTGCAATAATATTAATTTTAACATTGCAAGATAAAATAGATGTAAAAATACCTTATGCATGGTGGACAATTCTCATAATTGGCTTTGTAGTATTTACATGGGTGACGACAGTTAGCGGAACGGTCATAATGGTAGCCTTTATCCTTATCCTGATGGCTTTTTAATCCAAAATTAAATCTATTATTTTTTTTATTTTTTTTAAGGTATTATTCTTTGTAAGATTGTAATAGAAAATTCAGACTATTCACTTAATTTTTAATTTCACAATGAATTTATAATAATAATAGTGATTTTTTAATGGGAAAGGATCAAAGATTAGTTGCCGAAAATCAATTTTTAAAAGCTGAGCAATTGTTTAAAGCTAGACAATTTAAAAAAGCAGGTAATAAATACCATGTAGCGGGAAATTCGTATCTTAAGTTAAATGAATTTGAAAAATCAAAAGTCTGTTTCATTAAAGGTGCAAAATCGTTTATAATATTAGAGAAATTTGACACTAGTATAGAGTTATTAAGACAATCTGGAGAGGCTTGTCTATATGATAGTAAGTTTGTAGAAGCTAACCAAATATATAAAGAAGTCATTAACTATATTCCTAAATTGAAAAGTCTCAGCGATAGGAACTCAAATTTCGTAATATTTTCGGTATTATCGTATTTATGCTCGTTTGTTAAAGGTACTCCTGATGAGGGTTTAGATTTTATAAAAAGAACTAAAAAAAAAGTTGATAAAGAATTTTTTAAAGAACATTCTCTGATAAAGCTCGTTTCTGAACTAACAATAGCGCTAAGAGATAGCGATCCAAAATATCTCGAGAAAATTATAAATAATGTTGGGCGTTATAAATTTAGAGATGCTGAATTAAAATTGTTAAAGAAAGTACTACTTTTAACAAAATTTAAGCTTTTAATAAACGTTACCTTTAAATTAGATAAAGAAACATACACGACTAAAGAAATTATAAATTTGAATTTGGGTTTTGATACTTCAAACCTCTTACAAATTTTAAAAGACTCTTTTTTACGTTATGAATTAGACGAGTTCAATATAACAAAAATATTGGTAAATCTCTCAGATAATTTGTCTATTAGTAAAAAACCAAAAGCTCCCTTCCAAATTGAAGTTGGAAAACAATCGAACTTAGAGTTCACATTTAAACCACATTTTCAAGTCGATAATCCAAGAATAGGTCCTATGTTTTTAACGTGTGAGTTAAACAATAATTTGATATTTATTTATGAAACTCAATCGATAGAACCACAACTAATTTCTCCTCCTACCACATTAAACACATCGATTAAGAATTTAAGACCTCCTCTTATTGGTCAAACTTTTCCCTTAGAGATTGTGGTTGAGAATAAAGGCGAAGGAGAAGCGTTAGATGTAAAAATTGATGTCGAATTTCCCGAAGATTTGAAAGTTATGAGGGGTACCACGAATAAACAAATCTTTTCGTTGAAGTCGAATGAAGATTTAAAATGGGAAATTAGTCTTAAACCCATTGAAGCAGGAGATTACATAATTAAAATAGATATAAAATTTATGGACTCTGATCGAAACAAAATAGAAGAAACAAAAGATTTTCCATTCTCTATAAAATTATAACGTTTTTCTTTCAATTATATTTGAATTGGTTCTTTTGAGACAGAAGTAACTTGCTCGCATTCAGTTTTACCTATTATTATATCGTCTTCTAATCTTATTCCCCACTTACCTAACCAATATAAACCTGGTTCGTTAGTGTATACCATATTTTCTTTAAGTTTATATTTGTCAGGCATTTTCCAACTTATTCTTCCCCCAACATCATGCGCTTCAAAACCTAACGAATGCCCTAATCCATGGAAAAATAGTTTCTCATGATCGTACCCCTCTTCTGATAAATGTTCGCGACATTTTTTAGCGGGCATATTGTTTGGGGTACCATCAGTAAAGTATTTATTTGCCACTTGTTTCGATTCATAAAGAGCGTGATACGCGTGAATAAACTCTTCCGTAGGATGTTTACCAACCCAAAAACTCCTAGTAATATCAGAGCACATCTCATTAATTTGTAGTCCAGTATCTATTAATAAAACTCCTTGTTCAATTTTTTTCATGGATGTGTTGTGGTGAGGATCGGCCGAATGAGCTCCAGTTGCAACAATCGCTCCAAATGATGGTTTTCCTAGCTTCATATATTCGTATTCTATTTTTGCTTTGATTTCTTTTTCCGTCATACCAACTTTAACCCAATCCGGTATCGTATCTAAGATTTCTATAGTTGCTTTACACACGTTCCGTAAGTCATTTAATTCCTCTGAAGATTTAACGCTCCTTAAATTATATATTATTGGTGCTGCTGAAATAAACTCCGTTTGAGGAGCCAACTTTTTCAAAGAAAAATAATCTCCAGCACGAATATAATCAGCATATGCCGTACTTTCCGCGCTTAAAATATTTTCCCCAAAATTAAGAGCTATCCGCGGCTTATTAATTATTGAACTTAACGATGAAACTAAATCCTTTATAGTTCTATAGCTTATTACATCCGCATCAATTCCTTTGCTTTTTAAAGAATGTTCGATCATAGGTGCTTCCATTTCGACGGCAAGGACCTTATGTTTCCCATCCTTTGCCACATAGATGTAGTGTCGGGCGTGAGATTCAACACCTATTAGAAATCGAGAATTAACATCGCTGTCTTCGTTACAAACAATTAACCAACCATCGCTCTTCAGTTCTTGGAGTACTTTTTGAGCTTTTTCGAACTTATTCATATATCAAATCATTTAATGGTTTTTAATTAATTTTATTAAAATGAATAAATAAAATAATCGAAAAAACCTAATACAATTGTAAAAATTTCAATTAAATTTATTTAATCAAGCTCTCTAATTAATAATTAATTACACAAAATTTTGATTTTATGAAGTTAAAAGTAAAAGAAATTAATTTCGAAACTGGGAATATTAAAGATGTTGTTCTTAATATTAAAGACGCACAAGAATTAGGACAGAAAGCTGGCGAACGTATTGTCGTAAAAAATCCTCAATCAAAGTCTCTTGAAGATAAATATTGGGTAGCAATACTACAAATTGATTATTCTAATTCTTTGGTTCGTCCCGGAGAGATTGGAATATTTTTAGATATCCTTAAAGAGAAAAATAATTTAATTGACAATATGATTGTATCCGTTAAACCGGCAGATCCACCTGATTCTTTTAAATATATTCAGAGAAAAATAAGAGGAGCTAAACTAACAACTGAAGAAATCAATAGTATAATTAGCGATACAGTCTCTGGTTCATTATCAAGAATCGATTTAGCAGCATTTATAACGGCGGTGTCTATAAATGGCATGGATAACGAAGAGATGACAGCATTGACTTATGCTGAAGCAAGAAGTGGAGAGCTATTCGACTTCGGACCGGAAGTTTATGACAAACATTCGACTGGTGGTGTGCCAGGAAATAAGGTTACGCTTATCATTGTTCCAATTGTCGCAGCTGCCGGGCTAACAATTCCAAAATCATCAACAAGAGCTATAACATCTCCCTCTGGAACTGCTGATTCTATGGAAGTTCTGGCTCCTATTGCTTTTGACGCTGAAAAATTAAAAAGCATCGTATCGAAAGAAAAAGCGTGCATTATATGGGGTGGAGCTCTAAATACCTCGCCTGCAGATAATATATTGATCGAAATTGAACGTCCATTACACATGGATCCAGTAGGACTTATGATTCCATCTATACTCACTAAAAAAATTTCTCTTGGAGTTAAAAAACTCGTATTAGATATACCCGTTGGCGAAGGAACAAAGTTTCCTACTCCAGATAATGGGAAACAGTTTGCTTATTTATTTAAAGAAATTGCAAAAAATGTGGGGATTGAAACGGAGTGTGCCCTAACTCTTGCCCATCAACCAATTGGCCACGCAATTGGTCCAGGATTAGAAGCTAAAGAAGCGTTAACTTTGCTTATGGATTATTCTGCAGGTCCGAATTCTTTGATTGAGAAATCAACTGATTTAGCGGGTATATTACTTGAAATGGGTGGAAAGGCTCAGAAGGGGAAGGGACAAAGCTTAGCCAAAGAGATATTGCGTTCTGGTAAAGCTTATGAAAAAATGAAAAGAATAATCGAAGTTCAAGGAGGAAATCCAGAACTAAAACCCAAAGATATAAAAATAGGCCCTCATTCTAAAGATTTTTTTGCTATTAAAGCAGGACATATAACTGGAGTAAATAACGCAATTATTAACAGTATAGCTAAATCTACTGGTTGCCCCCATTCAAAAAACTCCGGTGTTGAGATTTTTAAAAAACAAGGAGCAAGAATAAAGGAAGGAGATTTAATTTTTAGAATTCATTCTGATAGTCAAAACAAATTAAAAAAAGCCGAGAAAATATATAATTCGACTGGTGGACCCATCATTTTGGGAGGTATGATGATTGAAAGGATATAATTTTTATCATCATACTTGAAAAGCTATATATACTAAAAACTCAAATTATTACACATTAAGTATAGTGAATCTAATAAAATTTATAAGTTAGTAAAAGTACGTTAAAGATTTGATTTATTTTGGTAAAATCTAAATTAATTGAGATAATTATACACGAGGAAAGATGTACAGGATGTAGAATCTGTCAACTAATCTGCTCTTCCATATATAAGAATAAATATTCTCCTACTGAAGCTTTTATTCAAATTGTTGATGTCTACGAACTGATCCCAAAAATCTCGTTCTTGGATGGATGTACTCACTGCGGGCAATGTGCAAATTATTGTCTGTATGGAGCTTTAGAACTCAAGGAGGGTGAGGAATAACGGATTGGTTTGGTTACACTGGAAATATACTTGACATTGATTTAACGGAAAATAAAGTGTCAGTTATTAAAGAAGATATCAGAGACCTTAAAAGGTTCATTGGCGGATTTGGAATGAATTGTAAACTTTTTGTTGATCGATTCAAACCGTTAACGGATCCATTTTCATCAAAAAATTTAATAATATTTGGAACTGGGTCTTTAGTAGGAACAATTGTACCAGGTTCTTCTCGAACCGTTGCAATTTCAAAATTTCCGGCTACCGGAGCCGTTGCTAATTCTTGCGGAAGTATGAGTTTTGGGTTTAACTTGAAGCAAGCGGGATTTGATCATATAATTGTAACTGGGAAATCAGAAAAACCAGTATATTTACATATATCTGACGATCATGTTGAATTACGTAAAGCTGAAGTAATATGGGGTAAAGATATTGTTGAAACAACTAATTATTTAAAGAGGAAACATGGTTCAAGTGGCGTAATTGCTATTGGACAAGCGGGAGAAAATCTTGTTAAATCTTCAATGACGCTAATAGATAAAACCTCAACTTTAGGGCGTGGTGGACTTGCTGCAATTATGGGGTCGAAAAACCTTAAAGCCATTTTGACTCAAGGGACAAAAGGGATTCCAATAGCAGAACCAAAAAAATTTAATAAGCTGTATAATAGTCTTATTGAGCGCATTCGTAAATATCCTCATAGAGATTCTTGGATTGAATTGGGCATGTTAAGAAGTTTGCCAGTTGGCATGCTCTTAACCGCAAAAGGTCAAAAGAAAAAGGCTCGTCAATGTAGCGATAGGATGTACCTAAAAAAAATGAAAAAAAGACGTATTGCTTGTCCATCTTGCCCTATGGCCGATAAAGATATCCTTGAAATGCGTGAAGGAGAATTTAGCGGTTTGATTAATTACACATCCTCAATAATTAACCCCTTACTGTTATTTACCGTTGATGGGTTAGACACATACGACCAAGCGATAAAAGTTTTTGATTTAATTAGTAGATATGGGTTGGACTCATTAACTATGACCGCGTTATTCGAATTTATAAGTAAAATGAATGAACGAGATATTCTCACCAATGAAGTACTAGGTTTCGAGTGGAAGCGGGATTATAAGACTTTTCATCACCTAATTGAGATAACAGCAAAAAGAGAAGGATTTGGAGATTTATTAGCAGAGGGGTGGAAAAAATTGGCTGAGGAAAATAAAATGTTTCCAAACGAAATGCTTACGGTGAAAGACTTAGATGTTATATTCGAACCTAGGTTTTTGCGCTTAGGAACAATGGAATTTGAACAAGTAGTAAATCCTAAAGGCGCTCATGTAGCTTCGGGTGGATCGCCAACTTATGTTGGCGCTGGAGGGTCTCTGGATAAAATGAAAAGCCATTTTAACAGGATGGGTATTCCCGAAACCGCTTTCTCTAGAATTTTTAATCCCCCCAAAAAAGAAATGGGCGTAAATGTTGGACGACTAACGAGATACTCTGAAGACTGGTACACTGTTCTAACATCTCTAGGATTGTGTGCTAGAGCTCAAATGAATAGATTTTTTAGTTTAGAATTAGTTACCGATTTATACAATTTAATTACTGGATTCAATTTGCATCAAGAAGAATTAAGACTATCGGCTGAACGTTCTTGGAATTTATTAAAGTTAATGAATTTAAAGGAAGGTTTTTCTCGAAAGGACGATAAATTCCCTAGCGGATGGTTTAAACCATTAAAAATTGGAGAAAATGTGCTTAAATTGCAAGACTTTTATGGAGAAGTAATTATTACTCAAAATATTGCCAATCAATTATTGGACGATTATTACGACGAACGAGGTTGGGATAAACAAAGTAGTTACCCCACAACAAGTAAAATTAAAGCGTTAGCTTTAGAGAAATATTTTTAGAATTATAATAATTCTTATTTTTTAAAAAATGAAATTAGAAATTTAATGTATAAAAATAAAAAATTTAAATAATTAAACCAAATTTCGAGAATTAATGGAATTATCTCCAAAATTAATTTATAAAAATTACAAGAACAAGAAGTTAAATAAAATTTCAGCGATAAATCAATTAATATCGATTATTGATAATAGCGATAATTTAGATACAAGAATTGAAAGCATTGATACCCTATCTCAGATTGATGCTAAGTCTAATGATGTTTTCAAACTATTAGAAAATTTACTCATTTCAGATTCTCATGAATTTATAAGATTTAGTTCAATTAGAGTCATAGAAAAGTTATTTTTGGATAATGCTCTTGAGCCAATGAGATGGGCTTTGAAACATGAAGAATCCTTAAAATGTTTGTTAGCAATCTCAAAGATACTAGGAAAAATTAATACTCCTCAATCAAAATCCTTGTTAATTAATAAAATAAAAAAAATAAAAAACGAGAAAATAATTGAAAATTTAAATCTTTTATTCAAAAAAAGAGATATTGAAAGTTTCTCGAGTTTTGAACTTTCAGGAATTATCGAGAATTATTTTATTATAGCCGATCTGGAAAAAAGATTTGGTCAAATTAATTTTAAAGTAAAAGAGGGACTAATTTTTGAATTAGATTTATCTGATGTTAGTAGTCACGTTTTTGGATGGACAATTTTGAACAAATTTCCAGATTTTATTGAATTTTTAACATCATTAGAAATTCTAGATTTAAAATTTAATAGACTTACTGTGATACCCAAATCTATTGGTTACTTATCCTTAATGATTCATTTAGATATGAGTTATAACAAAATTAAATCAATTCCTCATTCTATCGGTTTATTAACGGCTTTAAAAGAGTTAAACTTGAGATACAATAAACTTAAAAGTTTACCCCTTTCTATTGGCTCGTTAAAATCGTTAAAATATCTAGATCTAAGAGCTAATGAATTAGCTTCTTTACCAAAAACAATAAAAAATATATCCACTTTAGAAGTCTTAGATTTGCACGGAAACAACCTAACCAAATTCAAGGGTTCTTTCAAGGGAATGACTTCTCTTAAGCAATTAGATTTGGGATTAAACAATATAGAAAGACTTCCTAAATGGGTGAAGCCTCTTAAATTTCTTAAAAAATTGGGTTTGGGAGGAAATAAATTGACATCACTTCCTTCTTGGCTTGGGTCGCTGCAATCATTAGAAATATTACAATTATTTGATAATAAGTTGATTGAACTTCCTGAGTCAATTGGTAAAATTACTAAGCTTAAAGAATTAACTCTATGGAATAATAATTTAACTTCTTTACCTAAGTCGTTTAGCTCGTTAATTAATTTAAAAAATTTAAATTTAAATTGGAATTGTTTTGAAAATTTACCCGATTGTTTAGGGTCTCTTAAATCTCTTGAGATATTGAGTTTATGGGGGAATGAATTGAAAAAACTTCCAAAATCTCTTGATAATCTTAAATCATTGAAAATTCTAGATTTAAACTTTAATAATATTGAAGAAATACCCGATTTTTTGGGTAAATTAGAAAAAAAAGGATTAATAATTTATAAGTAGTTGAGGGATTTACATTACGAAACGCATACCGACTAAGATATTTGACGAATTTAACAAAAAAATAATAGATGTATCGTCGGCAGTTAAACAACTAATCGCATTAATAGAAAACAGTACTAAAGTTAACGACCGCTACGAAAGCCTTCAAATTTTAAGAATTATTGGAGATAATTTTGAAAATATTGGCGTAAAGAAGGAGGAGATTTTTAGTTTCTTTGAAAATTTACTTATTTCGGACTCAGATGAAAAAATCAGAAACGAAGCCGCTCTTATTTTGAGTTATAATTTTAAAGATAAAGCTTTGAACCCACTAATATGGGCCCTTCATCACGAAGAATCTCAAACTTGTTTGTATACAATTTTTGATTCATTAATAGCTATAATTAACAACTTAGAAAAAAGAAATGAACGCATTACAAAACTAATCTTGATTCACGAGATAAAACAAATCGATGATAAAGATTTTAAAATTGGCTTCGAGACTTTAAATTTTGCTAAGGGTGCGAAAATATTTACTCGTATGGAATTAGCTGACATTTTAATTAATTATTTCACATTAATTTACTTGAAAAAGACTTATTGGAGATTGAAGTATACTCTTGACAGTTGTAAAATTGTGGAGTTAGATTTTATATTTAAAGGTTTAACAAAATTTCCTATCGCTTTAAAACACCTTAAAGCACTTAAAAGGCTTACTCTAAGATACAATCAAATAATAGAAATTCCGGAGTGGATTAACTCTTTAAAATCGTTAGAATATCTTAATTTAAATGTAAATAATATAAATAAAATTCCTGATAATATAGGTTCGCTTTCTAAACTTAAGGAATTATTACTTTGGAAGAATGAACTTCAAGATCTTCCAACCTCAATTTGTTCGTTAAAATTATTAGAACATTTAAATTTAAGATTAAACCAACTTACACTATTGCCCAATGAATTTGGAAATTTAATAAATCTTAAAACACTAAATCTCCACGATAATAAATTAACTTATTTTCCAGAATCTATATCATCTCTAAAATATTTAGTAGCTTTGAATTTAAGTTGGAATTTATTAACTACCCTCCCTTCCTCAATTAATCACCTATTATCATTGAAATCGTTAGACCTTGAAAGAAATGAATTAATAAATGTACCATCCTCAATAGGATCACTTGCTTCATTAGAAATCTTAAATTTAAGCGATAATAAATTAGGAACGATCCCTGAAACATTTGGAAATTTAAAAAACTTAAAAATTTTAAACTTATCTAGAAACAAACTAACTGTACTTCCAGAATCAATCTCGTCTCTTGTACTTTTAGAAGAATTATATTTAGGAGAAAATAATTTTAAAAATTATCCCTCTTTTTTAAAGAAATTAGAAGAAAAGGGGCTCCATATTTATATTTAATAAAAAGACTTTTTTCTTTATTGAGATTTATACAAATCTTTAATTTCATCGACAGTAGTTATATCCTTTTGAGCCTTTTCTGGTCGAAACCGTAGAAAAACGGGAAATCTCAAGGAGAATCCTAAAGAGGGAAATTTATCGCTAATAGTTATTTCATCTCCCATAATTTCGATCACTACTTCCGGTTGAAACCATTGATCTGGTTTATCGTTACACATCACATCGTTAGGTTTTTTATCTACTTCGTACAGCGACATTTCTTTCATTAAATTTTCTAAAATTTCGTCTGTCCAACCTGAAGCAACGCGAGTAAACGCTTTGAAAGAATCGTCTTCAGGATCGTAAACCGCTAAAATATAAGCGCTATAAACTCCTTTTCTACGACCTCTTCCATATATCCCTCCTATTATTACGCAATCTAGAGTATCGCTTAGTTTTCCCCCTTCTAAACCCTTTAATTTGATCCAGAGAAAACCACGATTCCCTGCTTGATATGTAGAATCCTCTTTAATAGATTTTGCAATAATTCCTTCCGTTCCATTATTTCGTGCTTCATTAAAAATATCTAATAATTCTTCTGTTGTGTTTATTAAAACGGATTTAACTAAATGTATCTCGTCCCTTTCCTTCACAATTTCTTCTAATTTTTTACGTCGTTCAAGGAATGGTTTTTCTATATAGGATTCGTCTTCAATTTTTAACAAATCAAATAAAAATAAGCTGACAGGAACTTCTTTTAAAACATCTTCGACATCATATTTTCTCCTTCTTTTACTTAAAACCTGAAATGGAAGCATTTTTTCGTAAAATGCATCCATAGCAACAATTTCTCCTTCAATAATAGCGTTACTTACTTTCAAATTTTCTCTTATAATTTGACAAACATCTGGATACTGTTTAGATATCTCAAGTAATCGCCGTGAAAAGAGCAAAACATTATCTCCTTGCTTGTGAATTTGTAATCTCTCTCCGTCTAATTTATATTCTGCTATTAATGGTGAACCTGTTTTTTCAATAATTCCTCCATAAGGAACCCGAGAGGCGAGCATACTTCGAATTGGAACGCCATAACTAATACTAATCTTTTTTACTTCTTCTATACCGTTTTCTGCTAAAATTATTGTAATATCTCCTAAATCAGGATGCAAATTATAGGCTTTTTCGATATATTCTCTATTCTTTTTAACGCCAGTAAACCCTAAAGCTAACCCATCAATGATTGTTAAAGTTGATACGCCTACTCTTAGAGTTGATGTAATTATGCGTAATAAATACTTAATCTCTAAAGGAGAACTTTTACTCATTAAACCTCTTAAAATTCCTAGTTTCACGTCCTGTGATCCTGCTCCTTTACTTAAGGCAATTTTCTGTAAAGCAGAATATAATTCAGAAATCTTTAATAAAGATTCTAATTCACTAGGTTTATCTTCAAAATCAAATAGAGATTTTTGCTTTTTCTTTTTTGTTAAAATTGATTCAGCAGTAGCCCCAATATCTCCAATTTTTATTAGAACTTCTTTTATTTTTTTTTTTCCGATCCCAGAATGTAAAGATAGCGCTTCAATTATCATTTTTTCTGCAAGACCGATTTTTGGAAATTGTTTTATATTTGAAACTAATTGACCTTGCAACAAATAGATTATTTTATCTAAATCCTTAAAATTCTTATTCTTTTTTATATTTCCAAAAAATGTTGACAAGATATCGATCATTTCGAGCCTTTTTGGGGTAGCCTCTAAATCAGAAAATAAAACTGCTAATGTTATGAATTTCATAATTTTACAAAATTATTTTGTTAAAAATATTAAATATAATACTAAGAATCGAAACTCTTATTCTTAATAATAATAAAGAAAATAGCTTAAAATTTAAATTCCAATATACAATATATAAAAAATTAGGAAAAAAAAGAATTATATTAGCTTTGATAGTTCGACAAATTTTTTTTGAATTTCCGTTTTAATCTTAGTAGAGATGCCTGAAAAAGAATCTACTGTAAATTTAATCTTACCTTCGACAATTGAGAATTCACACACTCTTCCATCCATATGTTCGACGGAATAACTCCCATCTTCTTTTCTTGAAATCCAAATATCATCGTAATGATCTAAAACTCCCATTAAAACAAATCCTATTTTAGCTTGGATGGAAAGACCTAACGCAGGTTTAGACGCAACTTTGGGTTCTGGTGTAGAAACTTTTGTAGTAGATGTTGATGGCTTTACCGTTGGTTTGCTTTCTATAACAGGATCTGGCTTAATATCATATTCAGAAGCAAATTTCATTTCTGTTTTTACAACTTTAGGAGGTTCTTGCACGATTATGGGTTCAGGTTCAGGTTTAGGTTCAGGCTTAGATTCAGGTTTAGGTATTACTTTTACAATGGGTTCTACAATTTCTTTTAATTCAAAGGTTATAACAAAATTATCTAATTCCTTATACTCTCTATTTAATAAAGTTTGAAGCTCTTCATTTATTTCATCGATTTCAAGAACCCTGCCAATTTTCCTTTGATCAATTTCTTTTAAATCTCTAGTATCTCTCCCGATTATGCTTTTACCGACAGTAAATCCGTGCCCTCTTAGTGATTGAGCTTGTCTAAGCGCAGTTCTTCTTGAAACCAAACCTTGCTTTGCCCCATACCATAAAAAAAGAGAGGAAGATCCCTCATCTAAGATGATAATATTGCTTTCAGCTGTGAGACTTTCTTTATTCCATTTTATAGGCGTACTTACTCCGCCTTCTAAAACATTAAACATAATAGCAAATTGCACTTTAAATCACACTTTATCTCTATCTTCTATAAATAATATTATAAAATTAATAGATTTCATACATTTAAAAATTGAGTTTTTTGACTTGTTTTTATAAATAGAAAAAAAAAGTTGAATTCGAAGGACAGCAAGTCTCTAAAAAATCAGTGAATGGGGATTTAAAAGAAAAAAAATAAATGTTATAACATAGTTATATAAAATATTAAATTATAAAGAAATTGCTACCAAATAGTCTATTTTAAAAAAAAGGTAATCGAGATGGAATTAGAAAAGTTAATTAGAGAAAATCTTCGAAATTATAACGCTTATGAACCAGAAGAACAACCGGAAGGAGACGGCTGGGTACAATTAAACTCAACTGATAACGCATACCCCCCAATCCAAGAAATACTAGATGATTTAAAATTAGCTATAGAAAATAAAGATTTGTTACGAAAATACCCCGATTCGTTAGCTCTTGAGGTTCGTAAAGCGGTCCTAAATCAACTATTGAGAGATAAAGATACATTAACTAATAGAAATACTGTTTTTGTAGGAAATGGTTCCAGCGATATTTTGGATGTAATTTTCAAAGTATTTGTTAATCTAGGAGATGAGGTTATTATATTCTATCCTACTTTTGGATTATATAAAGTTTTAGCTAATCTTTATGGCGCAAAAATCACCGAGATTAAATTGGATGACAAATTTAAGATACCAGAAAGTGTTTATAACCAAAAAGGAAAATTACTCTTTATAAATTCACCAAACGATCCTAGCGGGAAGTCGTTTGATAATGATACTATTCTTAAAATTTGCCACAATTTTCCTGGAATTGTTGTAGTGGATGAAGCGTACGCTGATTTCTCAGAATATACGTGTTTACCATTACTGAAAAATGTAAAAAATTTAATTGTTTGCAGATCGTTCTCAAAAGCTTTCTCACTTGCTTCCTTAAGAATTGGATACGCTTTAGCTGATGCCTCTATCGTTAAAGAAATGAATAGCGTTAAATTACCTTTTAATACAAATTATATCGCACAACATGCTGCATTATCTTGTATAAAACATAGAAATAAAGTATACGATCAAAATAAGAATATAATCACAGAGAGAAAAAGATTGTCAGAAATACTTAATAAGTATGCAGGTGTCAGCGTGCAACCCTCAGATGCGAATTTTATCTTTATTAAATTTGATGACAAATCAACTACTTTAAAATTTTTATGGGATTTAAAAGACATCAAAATCTTAGTACGGCACTTCAGCAAACCGGACCTTTATAACTATATTAGAATAACTGTTGGAACAAAAGAAGAAAATAATAAGTTCTTGCAAGCATTTAATACTGTTGCTGACAAATATTTATAATCTTTAATAAGATTTACATAATTTTTTATTTCCAAACTTCAATTATTATTTATTATATTTTATTAATTTAACATTTTTGGCGGAGTTGGTAAAACATTTTTAGCACAGACAATCGTAAAACCCTAAAGTGCAAAGATTGTGGTTATACAATTGTAAAACCATATCCGGAAGACCAACTTTGCCCCAAATGCAGAAAATTCTTAGCAAATTTGTTTGAATATACCGATTCAGAAATTAGTGAACCGAAAAGGATTATCCCTCAACAATATAAAACAAAAACTTCAACAGCTTCCTCAAAATTAAAAGGTAAAGTCAGAGTAAAGCAAGTAGCAACTAAATTTTCTTTAGAAGACGAAAAAATTATATTAAAAGGGGGCGGAAAAGGAGACGGAGGAGAATACATACAATTCTGTGGAATAACCTCGGTAGAGAGAACTCCCTTATTTGCAAGTAATAGTAAACTAACTTATTTATTAGAATTATCAAATAACTTAGATTTCATTGCTACTAGCATTTTAGGTGGAGACCTTGACAAAATGCTCCTCAAATCCGAAAACAACGAAGATGTAAAATGCCAATTCTTCGAAAAGAATAATATCATATATTTAATCTATGGTGTTTTTCCCGATAAAAAGGGAAAGTGGTTTCTCGAACAAATGGCGAAGTATTATTCAGATCTAGTACGAGGTAAAGACGTTAACAACTTAACAAAAATAGATAAATTTGAAATTAATAATAAGTTTAAGGGTCATCTTATTTTTATCTTAAAGGAATATTTACAATTACAGGATGTATTTTCAGACCAAGAAATTCCATATTTAGAGGATTGGATAAGAATTGATTACCTTGGATTGTCATCAATGTCGATTGGTGTAATTTCGCTCTTACTTGATGAAGAAGGTCAATTGATTGTAAAAGTACCGGGAGAATTTGAGAATCTAGAAGAAGAGATGGAAATGAAAGAATCGCTACTAACTGCCCAAATAGAGGCAATTGCTGCGAACACGTTAGGAAACACTGGTGCGTATCCACGCTGGATTGCTGTTAAATTGGGGTTTCAAAAGTATCGATTTTTAACTTTTAGAAAATATCAAAATGACTATTTTCTTTCTTTCTTATCTGAAGGAAATTTAAGGAAGATCGAAGATGTAGAAGCCCAAATAGAACCTATCTTATATCATGGTATCAGTGAACCTTTTTCGGGAAATTTAAGACCTTTCAATAGGCTAAAAGCTACAATTAAAGATTTGTTTAAGAAAGTTCCTAAACGCAAATTTACTTAAATTTTTTATTTTTAGATCATTTTTAATTAATAAATCAGTGTACAAACATTTAATAAATAACAATATCGCATAATGGAGTTAAATCCTCAAACTATATTTGAAGAGTATTGTAATGAACTCTTAGATAAATCTTCTGCCACTAATTTGTTGATTTCTATCATTGAGAACTACGAGGAAGATATAATTAGAGCAGATTCTATTAATATATTAGGTAAAATGAATTTAAAAGATCAGAATTTATTCAATTTCTTTGAAAACATATTTCTTTCTGATTCAAGTGAGATTGTAAGGAACGCATCTGCTAGCTATATTGGTAATAATTACCTAAATAATACTTTAACTCTATTTAAATGGGCGATTCAGCACGAAACTTCTTATCATTGCTTAATTACTATAATAAAATATTTAGTAAAAATGAATTCTCGCGATTCTAAATTAATTTTAATCGAACAATTAAAAAAAATTAAAAAGATTCAATTTTTGAGTATTGAAAAAGGCTTCGAGAATAAAAAGTATAGAAAATCTCTAAAAGCTCTACTCAAAACAAATAGAGTTAAAAATTTTACCACGACACAACTAGCTGAAATTTTAATTGATTATTTAACTATTAAACACCTAATAGATAAAATTCCGAATGTGTATTTTGAACTAGACCCTAATACAATACTGGTTGAAAAATTAGATTTATCAGATTATCTTGAATTTGAAGTTAGAGGCACTCCATGGGATTGGAAAAACAACATTCGTGAAATTTCTGAAATATCAGGTTTACACAATTTAAATTATTTAAAAATATTAGATCTTTCAAATAATCAAATAAAAAATGTAAAAGGATTGATTAAACTAAAAAATTTGACTCATTTAATATTATCAAACAATAAAATTAGCGATTCAATAAATCTAAAATACCTCAAACAATTACCAAAACTCCAGTATTTAGATTTATATGGCAATTCTATTGTGGAGGTTGTAAAAAATGATGATTTCAATCCAAATATAAGAGTTTTATTAAAAAGAGACATAGAATAAAGTTTGAAAATAAAATAAAAAATAAATAAAAAAGAAGTTATATCTTATTCGATTAATGCAGTCTTTCCGGTACCCCACACTCCAAGAGCTACTCCCAATTCCTTGTGTTCTTTAGCGTACTCCTTTACACTTATCCCTTGCATTACCGCATCAATTGCTTGCCTAAATGCTTTTGCCCCTGATGTTGGACCATCTGGATGGCTATGAATTCCCCCTCCACTTCCAATTAAAATATCATTACCTGCTTCTTTCATGGCTTTCTCCACCATCCCCTGCGTGATTCCTCCACTTGGCATTGGAAGAGTAGGTTTAATATGTTGAAACGGAAATCTGAGCGTTTTTAAAATTGTTTCGTACCTTTCATCTAATATTTCTGCCTTGCCATACGGTGCTGGAACGACAACTGAATCAGCTCCACACATTCTTGGGAATTTAGCAAGAGTTAGCATGCTTGTTAATCCTGTCCAATGACCGCCAAAATATGCGCCTGAAAAATCCATGTGTCCTAAGATTGGTACTTTTATTGAAGGATCTTCCGCAACAGCTCTTAATGCTTCGAAACCAGCTGTGCAAAAATTTATCATTAAAGCGTTTGCGCCCATTTCGACCATTCTATCAGCGTATTCAAACATTTCTGGGAATTTACTAGTGATATTTATTGTATATAAAGTCTTTTCTCCTTTTTCTGAATCTGCTCTATCGATACTTTCCATAACTGCGCTAATTCTGTCTTCTAAAGTGTTAAACGATGGGTTTGAAATTAACTCGTCGTCTTTTACGACATCACAACCTCCAACTGCAGCTTGATATACTAAGTCCGCAGCGACTTCACATGTATGTCCCGTACATGGTTTTACCATATTATTTAACATTGGCCTTTCGGGCACTTTCAAGAGTTTTCTGAGCCCATCAATTCCAAATTTTGGACCCTTGAAATCTTTTAAATATTCTTTTGGAAACGCGAGATCAACTAATTTCAATCCATGTGTAATACTAATATTACCAATAACTGAAGTAAGAAGCATTGGGATTCCATCTCCCTTAATATTAATTATTGGGAAACCAATCTGAACGAAATATAATCGTTCCTTAACATCCTTTGGAATCACATATTCGTAATGTGGTATTTCATAGACACCTAATACCCGAGCCACGTGATTTTTTCTCACTTCTTCAGTTTCAGCCGGTACTCGAACCCAAGTTCCTGTCGATTGTTCAATTGCCGCAAATCGAGATAAATAATTCACATTCATTCCTTTTGGTCGTTTGATGATATAACTTGCGATAATGTATTTCTCTAAATCAATACCATCTAAACCTATTGCCTCTGGTGTATCTAAATATTTTTCAGTACTATCCATAATTACATCAAAAATAATAATTGATTAACATTGAAAAATTTTTTTATAAAGAAATAAAGAAATAAAAAAAAAAAAATAAAAAAATAAAATTTATGTAAATTTAATCTTCCGCTTTAACTGCAGATTTTAAGTTAAGATATGCGTTTTCGAGGACAGTTAAGTATTCTAGTAAAACTTGATCAGCTTTTGATTTCTTCTCGTATTCAGCTTTAATGACGTTTAATAAATATTTTGGAAATATCTTATCTATGAAAAAGTCTGATACTAACGCGTAATATTCGTTGTTTCTATCGTCTTGGAATACTTGAATTATTTGCCTTTCCCATAATATTTTCAAAACTTCGTCAATGTCGTCAACGCCTTTCTTTTTTAACTTCTCAAGGTCGTTTTTAGTTACAATTGCAGTTCGTAACAATCGCAAAGTCTCGTAAACTTGAGGATTTATGATAATTTCTATGACTCTTAGGTTATCTTGCTCAGAAGGACGGTAATTTTGGAAAAATTTCTTAGTTTCAGTTCTATAGTCTGCGGCTAATTGAGAAGGCAACCCTTTATCGGCAGGATCTTTGAGTAATTGAACTGGAGGCATTCGCAACATTAAAATGTCATTTGTAAGAAAAATCAATTCAGAGGGCATCCCCTTTACTGAAGTTTCTTTGATAAGCTCCCTTTTAATCAATTCAATTAACACGCCTTCTAAATCGACAAATCCTTGTCTATACTTGTCTTTTAACCAAACAATTAACTCTGATTTTGAGACAGCACCTTCTTCTCTTAGACGATTGATAATCATCCTTTTGATTTCGTCTTGATAAGTAATTGCTAATCGTTGTTCGTCGTTTAAGGTTGGATAGACTGATAATCTCCTGAAAAGGGAAGGAACCAGCTGTGCATATCCTTCGTCTTCAAGGTTTTGTAAGATTATCCGTGACGCATCAGCTAAACCACCTTCGTAAGCGTCAGGATCGTCGTCCAGGTTTAAAAGTAAAAGTATATAATACCCTTTTTCTGGTCCCGTGTAATAAGAAGCAATGTTTAAAGAACCAACCATTAAACTAATCATCCCCGATTCCCCACTATACTCGTGCGTGCTGTACACCTGCATAAGAGTTTTATCCGTGATCACAATCTCTTCGGGATACTTCGCTAGGATTTCAGTACCGACTCTTTCGTCCCATTTCATGACTACTAATCCAACGGGCATTTAGAAGGCACCTCCTTTGCTTTCAGTAGATTCCGGTAATTTCTTTTTCTTCTTAGTATCAATACCCAATATTTCTTCTAACGATAAGCCAAGCATTTCCCATTTATCTCCTAGTCTTTTTATGATAAACTCTTCCTTAGATGGATACAAAAGCGAGTCTGAAATAGATTTTCTTCCTTTTATGCCTTTGCTCATCTCCCTTACTTTCTTTACAAATGTAGGAATTCTAGCTCTTTGAATCTGACGGTAAGCTACTAAACTACCCGCTATAGCAATTATTCCAATTAAAATCATCAAAAAGTAGAACATAGGAAAACCAGGAAATATTTCGACTAATTTAACATCTATAAAGACAGATATTTTTGATTCAGTATAATTCGCCTTATTAATTGTAATTTCCCCAGGAATTTGTTCAGAAAAGATAAATGCTTCTGGAATTGCTGAATCAGGAATAATAACGCTATAAATACCATCATCATCGTCATCACTAAAATCATATCTTTCACCATCTAACATCAAATAAACTTCTGCGTTTAATAGTGGCGTTTCATCAATAGGATCTGTTACAGAGATATCAAACGTTAAATCATTGCCTGATACTATTGAAATGATATTATCAACTTCTACTTCTATATCTCTTGGAATAATGTGAAGAAATATTATAGCATCTCTTTCTACATAATTCGTTTCACCTAACTTAACTATTAATGTATATGTAGCAATATCTAAAGATTCTGTGTCTAAATCTAATTCATAAATTCCATTACCCAAATCATTTAAACTAGCCATTCCAGTATCTACAACAACACCATTAATGTCTTTCTCCCAAGTACATTCGCTCACATCTACATCTGACAATCCAAATCCAGTGGTTTCAATAGTATATTCAAAGTAAAAGTTTTTAGATGTCCCTATATAAACATCGAATGTTTCGTATATTGCTGCTGAATCATTTAACCTTGTATTAATTTCATTTATTGTTAAAGGAAGAAAAATTGATTTGCTTTCATAGTTTTGTTTGAATGCTGAGATTTGTAGGAGATAATTTCCATATATCGGAAATGCAGAACTACTGAATTCTAATCGATACAATCCTCCAGAACCATATGGCGTTAAATAACCCGTTATTCCACTAACCCCAATTGCGAAATATTGAACGGTTGCTCCATCAATATCCTCATCAGGATCAGCATAAAGATCGACATAGTGGATATCTAAGGAAATAAGATCGTTCCAATAGACTTGTGGATTAGCATCACTTGAAATTAAATCTGTGGTTTTGTCAAGAAGAGTAAAGGTTGTTGATGTTTGGTTTATAATATATCCTGGTTTTGAAGCAGTAATTTCCATCGTGTATGTTACACTTGACTCCCAATTTGCTCCTCCAGATTCTATTGGGTTAGATGTATCGATAATAAGGCTATAAACTCCGTTTCCCGTCTCAGAAAAAGTTAATACGCCTGTATTAATTTTCATTGCGCCAATTTTAATATCGTATGTAACTATACCACCTTCAATAGGTTGTATAGGTTCAAGATTCTTCTGGAAAGTGTAATTGACCCATAGGTTTAACGAATCTCCTAACATTATATTTTCTGTTCCACTGGAATTAACCATCAAAAAGGATTTATAAGAATTTCCCGTTGTAACATTGATAACCGTGTAAAGGTATTGGTAAAATGGCAAAGTAATACTTGTTATATCACCAGAGTCTAAATCGTCATTACAACCCAAGTCTTCGTAAGGTTCACCATGCCAATTAACCGTTAAACTAATGTTTCCACTATTAGCGTCAGTTAAATTCGCCCATCTAAAAAAAGTTATTCCCGTGGAACTAGTGATTTCA
Organism: Promethearchaeia archaeon; assembly: GCA_029856105.1. GTDB lineage: Archaea > Asgardarchaeota > Lokiarchaeia > Sigyniarchaeales > SOKP01 > SOKP01. The sequence continues at coordinate 112,360 of JAHQWH010000193.1, forward strand.
TATCCTAGTAAAGCTGATCCAGAACCATCATCAATAGAAAAAGTTATATTTGCACCTACAACATCCTCATAAATAACGCCACCATCTTCTCTCTGAAACTTCAATTCTAAAGAAGTTATTTTTACTTTTTTGAATTCTACATCATATAGGCCATTTATATCTACGCTAGTTTCGTTTAGTTCTATTGTCTGAGGCGATGTTATTGTTAGAGTTTGACCATATCTCACGTACGACACATTTACAACGTAAATTCCATCTTCAAATCGGTTGAAAATAGTACTTCCAAATTCATCTGTAGTTTGAGTCCAATATTTTGCATAATTTGAGGCGTTCCAAACGGTTACTGTGGCATCTGGTAATAAGTTATCATCTATATCAGTTACATTTACATCTATGCTGTAGAAAAGACTATCTTGTTGATACATGTAAATATTTGAAGATTCTCTTAATGACATAAGAGTATCGTCAAAATGGTTCACCATTCCTGCATTATCTAGATTACCTGATTTATTTACACTTCCAGCTAACTCCCAGAAATCAATAATTAATTTATAGGATTCATTACCAACGCTATTATCAAAATCGTTTATTGAGCCTGGTAAAAACTCAATAATACCATTATCATAAATAACATCTCCTTTAAAATAACTAATCGAAGTATGAGCCGGATCAGATAATTCGTATCCTTCTATGAAAATTCCAACTGCGTCGTTAGATGGATCTGGAGCATTGTGAATAATCGTGTAATTTTCAGCAACAAATCCAGCAGTTGTAATATCTTCTTGAAGGTTTCCATCATAGATGTATAATAAGTTGGTATGCTCGTCAACGACTGAGAAATCGTAGTTTGTATTTAACGCAAACATACGATCGATTGTTGAATTAAATTCATTATCAAAGTAGATGCTACGTTCAATGTTCCATAGATCGTAATCGTAGTAGAATGTACAAATATCTTGAACATGCATATCAAAAGCAGTAGTCCAATCTATTTGATAACTTGAAAAAACATCACCATTCTCTAATTCTGTTATTGTTTGAATAGTAGAAGGCATAGATCCATATTTAAAATCCTCAACTTCTTGATCAGAGAGGTATTTATTGTATACAGCTACCTCATCGATGATACCTTTGAAGTATTGATTAATATGTTCGGATGCTCCAATTGTGAACGGACTTCCATCTGCTTCGTCAATATCGCTTGCACCTGACCATGTAGCTGTATTAGAATCCCATGTGTCTTGGATTCTAACTTCTGCCGTACCTTGTTGATATCTAAAAACTATAAAATACCACCCGCCAGTTGTTGTAATTGTTCCAGGTACTCCAAAATCGGCATAAGTATCTCTTGTTTCAGTATCAAGATATACATGGATGTTTCCTTCGTTATTTACACCAATTTCGAAATTATCATTGTAAGGATCACTAGCTTTTGCTAATATTACATTTTCAGTTAGATGATTTGTAGCACCTCCTGATAGGGCGCTTGGATTAATCCAGGCACATACAGTAAATTCTGTGCTTAGCCCATCAAAAGGGTCTCCAAGATCTTCAAGACCATTTGCATAGCTAACAAAATCGTTTCCGTCAAAATCAAGCCCATATTGTACCATACCATTTACATATTGAGGATCGCCGTTTAATACGCCATCAGGAGTGTTACCTGTTGAATCAGAGGCAGAATTCTCTAGATGTGCTAAAAATTTCAAACTGGGATCTGATAGTTGTTTTTCAGGGGCTAAAGAATCGTCCAAATGGAAATCTAGACTCTCCCTAATTAATTGAGTCGATGCTAATCCTTGCTCTAACACTACTTGATATTCCGTTCCAACTGTAACAGTAAGCGTTCCAGCTAATAATTCACTTGAGAAATTAGTAGCGTAATCTTTTTGCTCGATTTCATCCATATTTTCGTTGTAATAAAGAAAATACGTTTTATTTGCGCTGGCAGTTAAATTTGCAATAAATGTTATAGTACAAGATTCAATGAAGTTAGTTGCGGGAAATTTAGTAACATTCCATACCTGTAATGGAATTGGATCGCTCCATTCGTCATTTCCAGTTGCATTAAAACTTACAAGTCTTTCAG
>JAHQWH010000195.1 GCA_029856105.1 Promethearchaeia archaeon
AGAAGGAATCGGCAAAATCGATTTGATCGCTTAAAAGTAGCTCCTTACGGAGTTTAGAAATAACTTGAAATACTTCAAATTCATCACTAATCCCACTTTTATAGCATTCAACCCTAACTGAGGGAATGTCCTCATCGTTATAAAAACTAGAGGTAGTGATATTATCGAATCCTGTATTATCCAATAGTTCGATTAAGAGGAACGGGGGAAAACATAATTTATGCTGTAAACCTTTATGAGGAATTCCATACAACCAACCTAATATCTCTTTTTTCTGTTCTCCGTTTGCTTTTAAATAATGCTGACAAGCTTTCTCGAGATCAGGAGTTTCAAGGATTAATTTCCCATTAGGTTCTAATACTCTAAAAAATTCACTAAGAGCATAAATAGTTTCAAAAAAACTTAAGTGTTCAATTATATGAATCGCTTTAATTTCATCGCAAGTATTGTCATCAAATTCTAGGTTAAAAGCTGACATCAGTCTATCAGCCACTAAATCTTCATACAAATCAATATTACAATAATCGGGATCGTATTTTTTTCCGCAACCAATATTAAGCTTCATTTTTTTTTATCAAAGTCTTTTATTTTTACAGTTGAATATTTTGTTCCGCTAGGATAAGTGTTGCTTATTGTCGATTCAATAAATAATCCAATAAAATAGCCCACAATTGAGAACATTATAATTAAAATAATCAGTAATATGACGCTATTCTTAACATTATCATAGAATAAAACTTTGTTAACTTCTTTTTTAGATAATCCTAGTTCTTTCCCGATTTTATATAGTTGAATAAAATCTTTCGTCATTTTCTCAATAATCACTCATAATTTGATGTTAATTTAAATTTTATATTTTTACCATCAGATTAAAATTACATGATTTCTTTAAGAAAAAATTGTTGAATTTACTTTTTTTCATTGAAATCTTTTATTCTAATAGTAGAATAGTAAGTTCCTGCTGCATAAGTATTTCTAGAGGCTTCTATTCCTAATATTATTATTATAATACCAAAAAAAACAAATGATATTATCAATAGGCTTTTGTATAACAAAATATGTTTACTATTCTCAAATATTAGTACCTTATTAATTTCTTTCTTATTTAATCCCAATTCTTTACCGATTTTAAAGAGCTTAATTATATCTTTCATTATTTTCTAAATATTCACCTATAATTTAAAATTTATCACTTATTTTTTACCTTTAAAATCCTTTATTTTTACAGTAGAATATAATGTTCCAGCAGGATAAATATGTCTTGAGGCTTCAATTCCTAATATAATAATCATAATTCCAAAAAAAATAAAGACGATTATCATTAGGATTTTGAAAAATAATGGATATCTACTATCGTCAAATAAAAACACTCTATTAATTTCTTTCTTACTTAATCCTAATTCTTTACCGATTTTATATAATTGAAAAAAGTTTTCTAACATTTTTAAGATGCCTCCATTAAATTCTATTATTAGATTATTTGAATATTAAGTTGTGATACATATTTTTTAATATTGAAATTGTTGAATCCAATTTCCCTTTAATTGGTAATTGTTTCGATGAAAACATTTTATTTTCGATTGCTCTTAGGCAATATGGCTCATCAAATTCTTTTAAAGCATAAGATGATCCCAAACATCCTCCCCGACATATTTTTACCATATCACAATCTACGCAATAGCCTTTTAACTGTTTTTGCTTTAATCTTATCTTTTCTAAAATAGTTTTCAAACTCTGCGTTCTAATATTTCCTTCGATAAAACCATCTGGGAGCGTTAAACACCCTTTAATATTTCCATTGCTCTGAATACCTAAAACTGATAATCCCGCTTGGCATCCCACCCATGGATCCAACCCTAAATTTGGTAAGAACCTTGAAAAATGACCGAAACAATGAGCACCAATAACGGGTAATCTTTTATAGGAATACTTTTTAACATTTATTGCAATGAATAATGCAACAGCGTAAAATTCCTCCCTTGAAATCGTTAATTCTCTTGGAAAGCGCCCAATAGGGATAGCTATCTGGATTTGCCAAGCAATATTTCGATCTAATAATATTTTTTTTATCTTATCTAATTCATTTAAATTAGTTTTACTTACTGCTGTAATAACACTGACTGGTAATTTTTCTTCTTTTAACCTGTTAATCGCATTTAGTGTTTTTTCAAATGCTCCTGGAATGCCTCTAAGATAATCGTGGACTTTGGCCGACCCTCCATCTAAACTTAGCGATACGCAGTCAACTTTTAGGCTTTTTAATTTTTGAATGTTATCAATCAAAGTTAATCCGTTAGTAACAATTGATAATTCCATTTTATTTTTTTTAATTTCTCTCGCAATTTCATACCAATCGTCTCTAATTAATGGTTCTCCTCCCATTAAAGCAACTCCTTTGTAACCACAATCACGGATTTCCCTAACTAATTTTAAAGATTCTTCGGTATTTAGTTCATCAAGACGAGCTTTTCCTGCAGATGATCCACAATGAATGCAATTGCTATTACACTTTAATGTAATTTCCCATACAGCGCAAGAGGGTTTAATTCTTTGGGATATTAGAGAAGTAATGCTTGGCATATCTTTAATTTGGACTCAATATACTAAATTATATGTTATTAAGTAAATTATTAAATGTTTCCATCCAAAATACATAACTGTTGAAAAATTGCTATTTGCCAGAAGGATTCTGTCTTCATACTTAGTATGGATTATACATAAACATATCGATTTTACAATGTGGTGGATGGTTTCCCCGATTGGACTGGAGAGAAATTAATCAATAATAAGGAATTCAATGGATAATCAATAATCTATGGGCCATTCGAGCAAGGATACAATTAAATTTTTGTTAGATAATCCTCCTCGAGTAAGTGTACCTACAAAATTTTCTCGTTTAAACATTTTTTTTAAAACATACTTTAAAAGTTGCTTATCCAGAAGTCCTTTTTGTTTAGCTTCATTTTGAAATCTATGAGCTTTCAGATGTAGTGAATTAATCTCATCCATTTTATCTTTTAAAAACGATCTGCCTTTAAAAACGCCCTTCCCAGTAGTAAAGAGAAGCAAGTTGTCCATTCCCTTTGTGAAATCATACAATTTTTTAATTGATTGAAATATAAGGGAGATATCTTCGGGAATGTCTGTGTCTTTACCAAATATCATTCGATATTTTGGCATTACTACATCGTTGATAAATGCCCACTGTTGTTTTCGTTCAACTAAACTAATTAGTTCAGGAGCATGTCCAGGCGTATCCATTATATCAAAAATATATTTACCTGACTTAGAATTAATTGAATCTTTTAATAGTTCAGCCTGAAACGGTTGGTAGTCTACGCCCCAAGTCATTTGTCGATAATCGGGATATGCTTTTTCTTTCATTAATAGTGGAATAGCCAGCTCACTAGCGAAAACGGGAATGTTAAATTCTTCTTGGAGCATACGACCACCACCACAATGATCTTCGTGGTTATGTGTAATTACACACTTCTCAATCATATTCTCGGAATCAAGAGTTTTTATAAATTTGCGTAAATCTTCTACTCCTCCTGGAGCACCTGCATCAATTAATAACCCGTCAACTAAAAATGCTGAAGTCCAAAAAGGTTGTGGCATTAATTCGCTGTCTGAAGACCATTTCCATTCTAATATCTCGTTATTACAGTGATAAATTATTTGAACAACCATAATTTTCTCAAAAGTGTAGTTCTGTTGAGTCTATTTAAAAAATTTTGATATTAAATAATAGTGATACCTATTTAATTGGTTATATTGTTCGTGTAAATATTCCTATATAAAACGTTTAAACAGTTTTAAAGTTCGATTAAATTAAAAAAAGAAAAAAAAGTTATATTTGAAAATCAAATCTTTTTTATTCAATACCGAGTTTTGCTGTGTATTTTATCAACAAAAAGATTACAAAAGCCACAATGATAAAAGTTATAAGGTCTCCTAAAAAAGCCCCTATTCGAAAAACCCAAAGCGTGAATTCCTCCCATGGAATATTAGCCGGTAAGAAAAAAGTGACTAAAGGCATTACTAGATTATCTACAAGCGACTGAACAAGGTCCCCGATATATTGACCCATAATAAAAGCAATAGCTAAACCTAAGACCTTATATTTCATTATAAAATCTTTAAATTCTTCTAAAAGACTTTTCTTTTTTCCAGGCTCCTTAGGAGGCGGAGTAGGTGCTAACGCTTCTCTAATTTTCTTTAATTCTTCTAACATTTCTGAATCTGTCGTCATATTATTTCACTTAACAATTTTTGATTTGGATTAATGTTTTTTTAAATTTAATTTGGTGTTAATTTTTATTTCGTTTAGTTTTAATTAAATATTTTTTTAATAATTTATTAGATGGGGTTGAAAATTAATTCGAAAGCTAACTTAAAAAAAAAAAACCCAATCTTTTTACAATTAGTCAAAAAATATTTAATTCTAAATTGATTTCATTTAATTATGAGTAATACTGGATTTAATCAATTTCAAGGAGATGTTAATACTGAAAGGATCAAATATATTGCTGATCCTCAACTAAAAAACATCGTTAATGTTTCAATTGCCTTAGCTCGACCTTTAATAGTAAAAGGAGAGCCCGGTACAGGGAAAACTTTGTTATCCCACGCTATTGCCGAATCTTTAGGAAAACGATTAATTGTATGGAATGTAAAAAGCACAACGGAAGCAATTGATGGTTGCTACATGTACGATACCGTCCAGAGATTAAACGATAGTCGATTTGGAAGCGATGATCGTAACGTAAATAATATTAAAGATTACATTACACTTGGACCGCTAGGGGAAGCCTTTGACTCTGAGGAGCAAGTCGTCCTTCTTATCGACGAGGTTGATAAGGCAGATATCGAGTTTCCAAACGATCTTTTACAGGAATTAGATGTAATGGAATTTTACGTTAAAGAAACCAAAGAATTTATTAAAGCTAAAACTCGACCTATAGTTATTATTACTTCAAATAACGAAAAGGAACTTCCTGACGCGTTCTTACGCCGATGTGTGTTTCATTGGATAGAATTTCCTTCAAAAGAATTTATGGCAGACATCTGTAATCTTCACTATCCACATCTGAAACAAAACCTCTTAGATCAATGCCTTAAAAATTTCTATGCGTTAAGAGCGATCACAAAATTAAGGAAAATGCCCTCTACATCTGAACTTCTGGATTGGATCGGTGTCTTATTGAAAAGTGGAATAAGCCTAGACGAACTGAAGCACGGAATTCCATTCCTTGGAGTGCTCCTTAAAAAGGAAAAAGATCTCGAAATAGCTTTAGATAAAATTAAGTTCCCTACATGATCTATTTTAAAATATTTGGTTATAGGATTAAATAAATGTTTGTTGAGTATTTTTATTACCTAAAAGAAAGGTTACCGGTAAGTATTACGGAGTATATGACCCTTATGGAAGCCCTTGAAAAAGGCCTTATTCATAACATGGTCGAGTTCTACTATATTTCGAGATCTATATTATGCAAGAACGAACATCACTTTGATATTTACGATATTTCGTTTGCTAACTTTTTCAAAGACGCATCTTTAAAGTTTCCAGAAGAAATCAAACAAGAAATATGGGATTGGCTTCAAAAAGATATTAATCCACCAGAATTACCTGACGGATTTCAGGAATTTCTTAACCAACATTTTGATATCGAAGAATTACAAAAACACTTCGAAGAATTACTTAAAAAGCAGGATGAGGAGCATAATTTTGGAGATCAATGGATTGGAACTCAAGGTTTTTCTCAATTTGGTCATTCGGGGCAAAACCCAATGGGCATGAGGGTAGGTGGCTCGTCCGGTATGCGTATGGCAATACAAATCGCCCAAAAAAGAATTTTTGCCGATTACAGAAAAGATATCGTTTTAGACACACGCCAAATTAAAGTAGCATTGAAGCGTCTAAAAAAATTGGAAGAGATCGGGAAGCAAGACGAGTTAAACATGGATAAAACAATTGATGAAACTGCTAGAAATGGTGGAGACATTGAACTTATTTTCGAGAAAAAAAGGAAAAACAACGTTAAACTTATCCTTCTTATGGATGTTGGGGGTTCAATGACCCCCTACGCTCATCTTGTCAACCTACTTTTTTCTGCTGCCAACAACATGTCACATTGGAAAGACTTTAAGTTTTACTACTTCCACAATTGCGTATATGACCAACTATATTTCAATGCCCAAAGAAATTCTGACGAGGCTATAGATTTCGACGATCTTTTGAAAAAATACGATAATAAGTACAAAGTAGTTATCGTTGGCGACGCTGCTATGGCTTCTTGGGAGCTTACGGAAAGATATGGTTCGATTTATTATTACCATAGAAATGAGATGCCCGGAATTTATTACGTTAAAGAAATAGCCAATCACTTCAAGAACAATGTTGTTTGGTTAAACCCTGAATTAATTCGTTTAGAGTGGGTACCATGGACGAGGAAGATTATTTCGAGCCTTATCCCTATGTTTAACTTGACGATTGAAGGAATCGAAGAAGCGATGAATTATCTAAGAAACAGCGGGAAAAACCAATTTACCACAGTTCATAGACTTAAGGGACTGAATTATTGAAAGATATCTCTAAGCTATCTTTCTCAATACTTCTTTCTCAATAGTTAAATCGTAAGAATCGTAAAAAATTGAATAGTATTTTTGGTAAAATTCTTTTTTCTTTGTTAAAACCAATTTTGAATCTTCCTTTTCTGCTTTTCCTGAAGCCCAAAATATTTTTCCTGAACCATTCATATTAAATTTCTCTTGGTTTTTGATAATTTCTCCTGACTTTATCACGAATTCTATGTTTTCAAGCGCTTTCTTTAAAGTTTCAACATCTTTCAAAACATCGACATCGTTTAAGTTCAAATTCAAAACATTCAGGTCACCATCAGCACCTAAACCTAAATTACCTTTTATGCTTCCAATACCTAGCGATTTAGCTGGGCTCGAACGAGTTAAAATTACGAAATCGTTAAAAGTCAGTACTTTGTCATTACTGGATAGAGAATTATCTTTTAAAAAGTCGGCATCCATATCTTTCATATAACTTTCACGAGCTTTGTTGCTCAATAACCAAGTTGCGATTTCAGGAACTTTAGTTATATTTGCATAGTTCGGGTAGTTGACTGAGAATTGCATTTGCCACGGGTCAATATTTAACGCTAAATCAATAGCGTTTGCCCACAAAATACAATCGCTTCCCTTTTTTTTACTAAATTTTCTTAGAGTTACAAATGAATCTCCTTCTGATTCTACCGATGATCTAATTAGTTTATACGCGTTTTCCGAACTTATTAGATTATTTACCAAATGACGGTCAGATGTAATTAACGGATTCAACTTGTCAAATCCAATAAAACCTAAATCCATGTCAAAATCGTGGTTCTCGTTGAAAAATTTAATCAATTCTGAGTTATCTCCGTCAGAATTATAAGCTGAAACGTGTGCAAGGTGAAATATTTGAGACCTTTTAATTTCAAGGGAGTTGTTTGTGTTAGGTTTTAAGCCAAGCGATTTGATCTTGTTTAGAATTAACACTAAATTCTCTTTAGAAAGAGCAGATTCGTAACCTTCGATATGGGCGTGAATAGAATGAGGTAGACCTAAAGACTCTACAAATTTAGTGAGATTTTCGTAAGCATCCATAGGAGTAAAGTTAAATAACCTTCCCTTTTCGGTTAGGCTTTTTCTAACCTTCTTCCAATTCCAATATTCCGCTTCGAAGGGATTATAGGCTTTGAAGCCAAATCCTTTAACTTTATCTAAGAGATCTGACAAAAAAACGGCACCTTCTTCAACCTTTCCCCGCTGAAATTCGAGTTCTAAAGCCCATAAATTACTGGTGTTTAATAAAAATGCTTTATCTAGCACTGGCAATCGTTTAAAATCAAATATCGTCTGTTTTGAGAGGGACGGGAAAACATTAGCTTCGAGAATAAATGTATATCCGTTCGAAATATAACTTTTAGCAATGTTTTCTAAAGTTAAACCTTTCCATATATCTTGGAACTCTTTATTTTCAGATCCCAACAATCGCGCCCAGTTAACTTGCTGGGAAGCTATGTGAGTGTGCGTATCCACTGCCGACGGAACAACCGTTTTTCCTTTAGCGTCGATTTCTTTAAGATCGTTTTTGTTAGTAAACTTTTCCACTATTTTTCCGTTTTCAATTAAAATATCTTTTATTTCTCCTTCAATATTGTTTATCGGGTCAAAAACAAAACCATTTTTCACAAGGAGCTTAGCCATCTTATTCGATACCTCTGATTTTTTGGATAATTTCTTCAAATTTCAGTATTGGCTCGCGCGTCGCTTCCACGCTTACTACTATGTTTTTATAAACGAGTTCATCATTTAATATTTCTGTTAATTGGTTTGACCATATTGACACGGGCATCGTTATGGTTCCTTCAGGTACATTATCGTCTTTTTCAATTTTTACTATAATATTCCTTTGATTATTCGATATTTTTAAATGTAAGCTTGAAACTAAATTGAGTTTGTCAAAATCTTTTGGATTAATAAATGATATCGCTAAGTTTTCTTCTAAGGATTGTTTGTTTCCAAAACTATGTTCTTTTACTTGATCGTTGTCAATTTTTCTCATAGTATTTAATAGGAAATCCATATTATTTCGCGCCTCCATTTAATTTTTCAATCAATTGGTTCAGTAGTTCTTCGTCCGAAGGAATGTTATTAGGTGGATTTAAAATTTTTTTTAATTCAACGGGTACTTGATCTATACGATAAGCGAGTCCACTACTTTCAATTCCCGTTATTGCTGTTGGTAATACTATATCTGCTATGCGTGAAGTTGCTGAATTATGGTTATCTATGAGTATAAGTGGTTTTTTTGCTAATTTGGAGCTTAAAGAATGTGGTAAATGTGAGATAGGATCGGTTCCGACGATAATAGAACAATCGAAGTTTTCTTTATTAATTTTTGAAATGATTGTGTCTTCTGACTTAACTAATTTTTTACTTTCAAATTGTAATTTACCGCTTACTCCGTATGAGGAAAGCGCTACATGATCGAACCCTGCCATGTTAAAGTGCCCTCCCAATAAAAGCAGCGATATTCGACCTTTTACCTGCCTTGTATTTATCAATTGTAACAAGTCTAGTAATTCCTCCATAAGATCGTAATCAGCGTGAGGTTGTATTACGCCCTGTCCAAGAATAATTACGCCGTTTTCTGCACCAGTTAGGTGGAGCAGCAAACGCTTAAGATCGTTTTTATCTACTCCGGCAACACCTCCAGATGGGATGCTATCGGCACTACAACATTCTTCTTTTAACATCTGAATTAATTCAATATCTTTATCTGGTTCAATAATTAATGCTAGATCTCGCACGCCCATTACATTGAAAGAAGCGGTTTTTACAGGATCTATAATTACTAGCGTCTTTATTTCTCTGCCAGTCATGCGAAATTTACCTCTGGAAAAAAGAACTTTATTTAGAAGGCGAGGAATCGTTTCAGCTGGATTTGCCCCCCATAAAATAATCAAGTCTACTTTGTTAATAATTTCTGTAATCGTTGTCAAATTTATTCCTTGCGCTTTTGCTTTATTTAAAATCTTTCCTTGACAAATTGAAGCGTTTGAATCGATAAATCCGTTTATTTCTCTTGCTAAATCCATTCCAGCTCTTTGAGCCTCACAGGTTACGTTTGAAAACCCATAAAGCAATGGAGCGGAAGAATTTTTGATGATTTCGACAGTTTTTGCTAACGCTTCTTCCCATGATGTATTAATCAATTCGTCGTTTTTTCGAATCATCGGACTTGTAATTCTATTCTGAGCGCTAACTTGATCAAATCTTTCCTTTCCTTTTAAACAGGCTCCAATAACCTCATCAATAAATAGACCATCGCTCTTAACTATTATGTCATCACACAATAATGAGCAACCAGAACAAGGGTATCTTTTCATAATTAAATCCTTAATAATTTTTTATAAATATAAATCGTTATACATATTCAATTTTAATTGCTTCGCGAGGACAGTAAGTTTCACATACGCGACATTCTCTTTCTCGGCCCTCCGAGTCCAACCTTCGACAATGTTCAAGGTTTAATAATTCACACTTTCCTCCTATCACTTGAAAGAGTTGGTGTTTCTCAGGGGGATATTCTGGAGCTTTACCGCTTAAACTAGGGGGACAATATCTTGCGTTTACAGGACATATGGTCACACAAATTCCACACCCATCGCAAAGGTCTTCGTCTACATTTATTCTCAGTTCTTTTTGTTGCCCTTCTTCGGAACCAAGCATTTCCTTTAATTTATCGTATTGCTTTTTATATTTTGGTTTTAAAAGGGGAGGACAATCGTCTATTTTAGCTTTACCCTGCAATAAATCTAAACTGAAAGCCATGCAAGTGGGCTTCCCGCACTCTTTACAATTAGTTTTAGGCAAAAACTTGTACAATTCCATGAAATTTTGAACTGGTATGTTAATTCACCTTAGAATTATTAATAATATCGAGTCCTACGATTAATTAATATTTAAACTTATTAATTTCTTTAGATTATTGAATATAAAATAGTGCACTCTCGTACATAATTAATCATATATAATGTAAAGTATAAAAAATCAACAAGAGATAATTGCATAATGTTTGTTAAAATTCTTGATGATGAACAGATTGATAAAATTCACCAAAAATCGCTACATATTCTTGAAAATATTGGTGTGATCGTACCTCACGAAGAAGCGTTGGTGCGTTTTGCTACTTTTGGAGCAAATGTGGATAGCAAAAGAAGTTTGGTAAAAATACCTTCAGATTTAGTTATGGAGTTCATTTCAAAAGCGGGAAAGAAGTTCGCTATTTACGGGCGCGATCTTTCTAAAAAGGCAGAATTTGGCGTTGGAAAGCGCAATTACAATACTTCTGCTGGTCAAACCTTTTGGGTTGATAATATCGGCGATCAAAGAAGACACTCGACTCTCAACGATGTTAAAGAAGCTGTAAGATTTGCTGATGCCTTAGACCAAATAACGATTCCAGGTGCTATGTCAGATCCTCTTGAAATCCCCATAGAATGGAGGTGCTTGCAAGTTGCTTTTGAGATGGTATCTCATACAGATAAACCGATTTATTTTTGGTTTAATGATAGAAACTCAGCAAAACAACTTATCGATTTTCTTGTAACTCTTAGGGGAGATGAGAAAAACGCTCAAAAATACCCTTTATTTTATCCTTTATTTGAGCCTGTTAGTCCTTTAAGCTTTCCTTTTAACGGGATTGACCTACTTTTTGAAACCGCTCGACTTAACTTACCGGTACATATTGGACCGATGGCCCAGATGGGAGTTTCCGCACCCGCTACTATTGCAGGAACTTTAGCTCAGGAAAACGCGGAGATTTTAGCAGCTATTTGCATTACTCAGATTATCCGTGAAGGGATGCCTATTTGTTACGGTGGTATTTGTCACGCATTTGATATGAGAACAGCACAAATAATATTTGGCGGTCCAGAACAAGCCATTTTTAGCATAGCAACGAGCCAGATGGGGAAACACTACGGATTTCCAGTTTATATCAACGCCGGATTAACCGATTCTAAGAGACCAGATGCTCAAGCTGGTCTTGAATGTGGAATTACACTCTCGTTGGGAATAGCTTCTGGAGCGGATATTTTTGGCCATATGGGGATTTGTGGTATGGACCAAGGTGCTTCTCTGGATATTCTTGTTATGCAATCAGAAATCATCTCTTATGTAGAAAGCGCAAATAGAGTATTAAATTTCGACGAAGATGATTTTGCCATGGACATTATTGACGATGTTGGACCCAAGGGAACCTTTCTTAACAAACGCCACACGGTTAAAAATTTTAAGAAAGAATTATGGTTCCCAACGCTCTTAGATAGGAAAAATTACGGTAATTGGCTAAAGACTGGAGCTAATGGGATGGAAAAACGATGCCGAATACGTAAAGAAGAGATTCTTTCAAAGCATAAAACAGAACCTTTAGCTGATGATATTAAAACTGATCTTGAAAAAGTTATAGAAAATGTAAAAAAAAATCTTACAACTTAATCTTAAAAGATGATTTTTCATTATATAAATAAAAGAAAGGTGAATTATTTTGGATTCTAAAATTTTAAATGTCGTAGCAATATTCGCCCATCCAGACGATCTTTCTATTTTTTGCGCTGGTACTTTAGCGAGATGGGCAGAAGAAGGTCACAACGTGTACGCGTTATGTTGCACGAGCGGTGAAGTGGGAACGTTAAGACTCGATTTGACTAAAGAACAAGTTGCCGACACTCGCGAAAAGGAATTACGAGCAGCTAACGAAATAATTGGAGTAAAAGAAACGATTATCCTTGATTATCCTGATGCTGGATTTATAAACGGTCCAGAACTACGCGAAAAACTCGTTTTTTTCGTGAGGAAATTAAAGGCAGATCGCGTAGTAACCTTCGATCCTTGGGTATCTTACGAAGTTCACCCCGATCACGTAATTGTCGGAAGAATGGCGGCAGAGGCAGCGGCGTTTGCTGCTTTTCCTTTGCTTTATCCCGAACAAAGAAAAAAAGGCGTAGAACCTTACGCGTGTTCCGAAGTTTGGTTTATGGGGCTCCTAGGTCACAAACCTAACTATTTTGTTGATATAACATCGACATTAGAAAAAAAAATAGAAGCCGCTTTAAAGTTTGAAGCGACGCTCGAACTTTTAGCTCAGTTATTTGCCCCAAAAATCGACCCGGCGAATGTATCTACAGATGAACTGAGGAAACTCACTAAATACGCAAATAGACTTTATCGTTCGTTAGCAACCGCAATTGGGAGTAAAGTGGACTTGAAAGCAGCTGAAGCTTTCTTTGTTCAAAAGACCTTGCCCGGACATTTTGATAACTTCCAACAATTAACATCAGAAATGTTAGGAAATCCACCCGAAAAGCCTAAAATTTATTAAAATCGAAATTATTCTTTTTTCTTAAAATTTAGATTTTTATTCATCAAATTTTCTTAGTGAATAATCTTTATAAAAAAGCTTATAAATAGATTTTATTTAAAAAATTCTCTATTATTCGGAATTTTATTCTTATTCTCATTTCATTTATTAGTATAATTAAATATTAATAATATAATGATCCATAGATTAAAGGAAGCTAAAGAAGAACATTTATATAATTTGCAAGTAGAATTAAATCGAATCAAATCAAAATTAATTGAAATGGGTGCTCATAAGATAATTTTATTTGGCTCAGCCGCTCGGGAAGAATTAGGACTTATGAGTGATATTGATTTAATAGTGGTTATAGATTCAAATAAAGACTTTATTGAAAGATTATCTTTTTTTTATCAAAAAATCCAGCCCATAGATGCTGATCTTTTGATTTACACTCCACATGAGTTTATTCGAATGATGGAAAATAATTTATTCATACAACACATATTAAAACAAGGTAAAATAATTTTTGAGCGAACCAAATAAATATTATAAAGAAGCAAAAAGATGGATTGAACAAGCTAAAGAAGATTTAAGTAGTGCTAAAATCCTTTTTGATGCTAAACGGTATTATTTAGTATGTTTTCTCGCTCAACAAATTGCAGAAAAAGCTTTAAAATCTGTGATTTATTTTAATAAAGAAGATTTAGTATTAGGTCATTCTGTTAGAAAATTAGTAGAATGGGCAAGTAAGTTTGATAAGAGATTTAAAGATCTTATTAATGAAATCTCTATTTTAGATAGTTATTACATTCCTACGAGATATCCTAATGGATTACCTGATGGGATTCCAGCAGAGATTTTCAATCGAGAGGCTGCAGAAAGTGCTTTTAAATTAGCAGAATCCACCATTAAAATTGTTACCGATTATCTTGATTTCTAAAATTTATTATTAGCACTATTTTATCTCATTAAATTTACTTAGTGAGGAATCTTTATATAAAAGTTTGGTAGAGAATAATTTAATTTGAAATTTAATAAAAAAAAAATAAAAAATTAAAAAAAGTGATACATGAATGAATGAAACAACCGAACAATTGTCTTATAAAGAACCCTCAATACTCAATACACTTTCTTACGGAGCAGGTGGTTTTTGGTATACATTAGCATTTGGAGTATTTGATGTATTTCTACTGTACTTTTACGAGACTGTCGTTGGATTAGATATAGTTTATATATTTTCGGCGATGGTTATCTTCACATTATGGGATGCAATAAATGATCCTTTAATTGGCTTTCTTACTGATCGAATAACGAAATATACAAGAAAGGTGGGAAAGCGATTCATTTGGATTGTAATTGGCATAATTCCCGCAAACTTTGTCCTTGCTCTCGTATATATGCCCCCCGCAGGAAGTGCTGCAACAGATCCTCTACCATTTTTTTTCTGGATAATATTTACAACTTGTTTATTCGATAGTCTTACAACGCTCTGTTTTGTTAATGTAGACGCACTTTTTCCTGACAAATTTCTGACTGAAAAATCTCGTAGAAAGGCTAGAGGTTGGGGAACCCCTCTTTCTATACTAGCTCTACCCGTTGCTAATATTGTACCTCCAATAATCCTTAATCTTTATGGGGGATTAGACGTTCAAGCAGCTTACATACCGATGGTATGGCTTATGGTTGCCACAATAGCACCGATCTCTTTACTATTCCTCCCAGGTATGCGCGAGAATAAAGAAATGATTGAGAGATACTACATAAGTAAAGAGAAACCTCAAAGTTTCATAAACGCATTAAAATCGAGCTTAAAACAGAAAAGCTTTATTTACTATATTATTTTGGCTTTCGGATTTCAAGTGGTAATCGGGTGTTTAACAGCTTCAATACCTTATGCTGTCGATTTTGTATTACCAGAATTACCATTTGGCGATTATGTTAACATGATAATATTGTTCGCGACATTTTTAAACGCTGCTGTTATTTCGGTTCCCATTTGGATATGGCTCGCGAAAAAAATCAAAAATAACAAGAAAATGGCGTTAATAGGGGGTTGTTGTTTGACTGTAGGAACGCTTTTAACAGCTTTTTATGTAAATATCTTTGATTCCATGATATATCAATCTATTTTAGGATTTACTATGGGCAACTTTTGGGCTTTAATGACAATTTATTTCTCAGATGTTATGGATGAGAGAATAATATTAACAAAAACTCCGAATAGGGGTGCAACAGTAGGCATTTCAAAGTTCTTTTCTCGATTATCTCGAGCTGCAATTTATGCTATATTTACACTTGTGCATATCCTCACTGGCTTCGACGAGAATAATATTATTCCTTCTGCGCAAATAGGCATTCGTTTACATATGAGCGTTATCCCTGCAATAATATTACTCATCTGTACTATAATATATTGGAAATATTATCCCATTACACCGGAAATATGGATGCAAAATAAGCAAAAGCTCAAAGAACTTGGATTCTAATAAAAAATAGTTTTAATTCTTCCTTTTTTTTTAAATTTTGTTATAATTTTGAGAGAATGAGTTTTAATCTTGCATATATTTTGTTAATAGCCTGACTGGCCACTGATTCCGGGGCATATTCTACGACAGGTTCTGCGTAAGACATAGCTTTAGGAATAGATAAATCAAAATTAATTCTACCTAAAATATCAAAACCTGCTTTATCAATGTATTTGTTTAATAGCTTTTGGCTCGCGCTTTTTAAATCTGCTTTATTAATCACAATCCCGAAAGGAATGTTAAACTGGTTAACCATCTCAATCGCTCGTTTCATATCGTGCAATCCTGAGGGAGTTGGCTCTGTTATTGCAACTATATAGTCTAGACCTGAAACTGTAGCAATTACGGGACAACCAATTCCTGGAGGTCCATCAATTAAAATAAGATTTGCATCGTTGAACTCTTTGAGATTTGTAGCGTGCTGCTTAACTTCTGAAACTAATAATCCCGAAGTGGTGCTCCCTAGCTTAGTTTTGCCGTAAATTAAAGGAAATCCCGCATCTGTTTCATATGTTATTATTTCTCCACTTTTAACCGAATTGATTTCAAACGCATCCTCAGGGCATAAAACTCTACACGCTCCACAACCTTCACAAGCTAAATAATCGATAACAGGAATGTTATTGTCCTCATCCCAATTTAACGCTTTAAATTCGCAAAAATGGTCGTCATAACATTGTTTGCAATTCACGCATTTTTCCTCTAAGAATGTGGCCTTTTTTGTAGTAAACGTGTCTTGAGTTAGTACGTCTTCCTTAGATTTCGGTGGTAGTATTAAGGCTAAATTAGGGGCATCCACATCGCAATCTAATATAATAAGATTAATGTCCTGATCTTTATGTGCTATGCTTGCTAGAGAAGCTACGAGCGATGTTTTCCCAACACCTCCCTTTCCAGAAATCACAGCAATCTTTTTTCTATTCACTTTGAAATTTCACCCCATTTTATTAGATTCTCAAAAATTATTTCAAACGATTTGTAGCCTGCTCCATCCCTATCAAATTTGCTTTTTTCTTCCATTAACGGAATACCTTGACAATACGAACTAACAATTTCTTCGTCTAAAGGAATGTCGCCTAAAATTTCTATACCAATTTCTTCTAATTCTTTCAAAAATTTATCTTTGTAACCTAACAACGACGATCGATTCACAATAGCCTTGTGTTCTTTCTTCAATAAATCAATCAATTCTATAATTCTTAACAAATCAAGCTTTCCGAATCTCGTAGGTTCTGTAACTGGTATGACAAGATCAGCCCCACTAAGTAATTCTTCTACGTCGCAATGGGCTCCAGGCGCAGTATCCAATATAACGATGTCGTATTTTTCTGGTTCTGTTTTTATAACATTTTCTAAATTTTCCATCAATTTATTTACAATTACGGCTGAGCGCGCTTCTGCTGGTTTTAATTCGCCTAGAAAAAGATCTATGTTAAATGCGGAGGCCGTGTAAGTCCATCCAATAACTTTTAAATCCGGTTCAATTGCATTAGTCGGACAAATCTTATAGCATAATTTGCAACCTGAACAAACTGTCGATATTGGAATTGGATAGGAATCTTTGATGTATAAGAGTGCGTGTGTTTCACAATTTTCTGCGCACAATCCACACTTAGTACATTTATCTTCTATTATTTTTGGTAGGAAATAAAGAACTTCCGTTTTATTCTTAAGCTTTGCGTTTAATAATAAATAAGTATTCGGGTTCTCAACATCTCCGTCGATAAGAAGTACTTTAAAACCACGATTCTTAAACAATATTGCCAAATTCACGGCAACCAGCGTTTTCCCCGTCCCGCCCTTGCCACCTGTAACACAAATGATTTTAGGTTCGACCATTTTTAGCCTTGCTTTTTATAAATAAGTTATTTAAATTAATATTATTAGTTAGTTAAAATTGTCTTCCTTGACCGCCACCGCCACCGCCCATTCCTCGACCGCCACCGCCCATTCCTCGACCTCCGCCTCCACCCATACCTGCGTGAGCTCCAACGTTTGAAGTCGCAAGAACTTGCAATTTACCACCTAAAAGCAAATCTATTAATTCTTTCACAGTTCCACCTTGTGATTGATAAATTTTAATATTTAAAGCGCTTAAAGAATTCGACGCGTTAGGACCTAAATTGCCTACAATGACCTCTGTGGCTCCGTTATTACCAATAATTTGAGCAGCTTGAATTCCCGCACCACCCATCGCACCTTGCGCAGCGTTTGCAACGGATTTAACTTCTACTATTTCGTTATTCTCAATTGTAACAAACGTGAAGCTAGAGCACCTTCCAAAACGATTATTCATAACCTCATTCAAGCCTTTATCTCCAAATGTAGGAATACCAACTAT
This sequence comes from Promethearchaeia archaeon, assembly GCA_029856105.1. Lineage (GTDB taxonomy): Archaea > Asgardarchaeota > Lokiarchaeia > Sigyniarchaeales > SOKP01 > SOKP01. Next base: position 17,789 of record JAHQWH010000195.1, read on the forward strand.
TACCATTTTTTATATATCACCTTTTTTAGTATGATTAAACTAAATTTTGATAGAATTTAAATTTTTTTGAATAATTATCAAAAATGATTTCCTCTAAATAATTATAATTTATAAGCATCTTGTTTAAAAATAGATTTGATTTTAAGTTAAGAATAACAAAAAGTTAGGAAAGGTTTAAATTTCCTTAAGATTACCTTATTTTGAGCTATAATTTCTAAAAGTATGATTTAGAACATCATAGTTTTTTATCTTTGCCCCATTTCAGCACCTTTTATAAGCTCTGCTGATTTGGTCATATTTAATTTTCCATCTAGGTAAAGATTCGTTAATTCTTTTATTGTAATTTCTTGATCAGGTCCTTGAAACGTTTTAATATTCAAGGAACTTAATGCTTTGGAAGCATTTGGTCCTAATTTGCTAACAATTAACTTATTACCGCCATTATCCTTAATCAATTTAGCTGATTGCGTACCAGCACCTCCTGGTTCGTCAGCTGCAAAATTTTTGATTACTTTAACTTGTATAATTTCATTATTATCTAAGGTTATAAATGTAAAGCTGTCACATCTACCAAATTTGAGATGGAAAATCTCATTTAATCCTCCTTCTCTATAACTCGGTACTGCTATTATTTCCATATTGGTTTTACCTTTTTTTTTAAAAACTTTTAATTAGCTCGAATTATATTTTGATTCATTTCTATAAAAGTTTACTTATTGCATAACATAAGCTTAATTATAGCTTTTAATTATAAATGAAATTGCTAAAAGTATAGATTAGATTATACATATTATTATTATTATAGGTTTTTAAGTATCTTAAATCATATTAAAGCTTTAGTAGTACAATCGGTTGGGGATAATATATGGGTGCTTTAAGGAAAATATTATATAAAATTTGCATAGTAGGAGACGGAGGCGTCGGTAAAACTACTATTCTTCACCAGTATGTTGATGGCAAGTTCGTAGAAGATACTCAACTGACTATAGGAACAAATTTTTTTATAAAAGATATCATTTTAAAAGAATTTGATGTGAGTATCAAATTGCAGATTTGGGACCTTGGGGGACAAGATTATTTTGCTGCGATCCGCTCGAGTTTTTATAATGGAGCGAGGGGAATTATTTATGTGTTTGATTTGACGAGATTAAGTACTTTTAACAATTTAATTGATTGGAAAAACGAAGTTAATAATGGTGTGACAGAAGAATTCTCTAGGGTTTTAGTTGGAAACAAATTAGATTTAATCAACGAAGAAGATCGGGAAATAAATCTTGAAAATGTTTTGCTCATGAAAGAACAATTGAGTGTTTCAGAATACTTCGAAACGAG
>JAHQWH010000196.1 GCA_029856105.1 Promethearchaeia archaeon
ACGGCTGATTACATCAATAGATCAATAATTAAACCAAAAAGACTCTCGCTCGTTAGCAACATAATAAACTCCCATCCTCCCACTTATCATAGAATTGCAGCTATATTAGACGATAAGCTAAAACCAACAAAAGAAACGCTTTTACCAATTATTTGTTTAAAAAAATCAAAACAAAAATACTACGCAAAAGTATTTGAAGACGCTAGAAAAAAATTTAAAATCATCGCCAACGAGAAGTTTAAAGAATACTTCCATGTTGGAGATATTTCTGCTTTTATGAGGGATCTAAATAGAATAGAATTATTCAAGTTGGAACTCGAAAGGGATTACGTGTTTAAGAATAAAGTTACAGATGAAATCGTTATAGGTAAATTAAAGGATGTTAAATTTAAAGACGATATTTGCGACACTGACGAATATATCGTCAATGACATCAAAAATGGTACCGAAATTCTTTTAAATTCTTCATTATATACAAAATCTCGGGTTGATATAAAAGATCAATATTTTTTAAGAAAGGAGGGAACTTTAAACCTAGTAGATATTGAATTGAACGAGGCTAAAAAGGATGGCAAATATGTTTTTTTAGATAAAGAAAGTCGGAAGATTTTTAAAAACCTAAAAAAAAAAATACCCAATTCAATAGGCTTGCTTAAAGAATTTATTGATAAAGATATTTTTTTCATGATAAAAGGAGAAATTAGAATATTTAAATGCTTAAACGTAAACATCTTGGATGATTTCAAAGAGTCTGAATTATCCTTTAGTGAGATACCTCAAAGTGATGGCAACAAAACAATTCAATACAAAATAAAAGATTTGATCGTTAAACCAAGAAGTATTTACATACAAATCAGAAGAAATGAAATGTTTCGAAAATCTGAATTAAATGTAATTAATTGGTTGATAGAAAAACAACTCAGAACTTTCGTTTATCTTAAAAAACCAGTGAATAACCTTGAAATTGGCTATATCCAAGATGTTAAAATAAATATTGAAGATTTAAAAAAGAAATCAAATAAGGGAAAGAATGAGAAAAGGAATTATCTTTCCATGAAAAATATTTTCGGTGAAGCCATAAAGATTCCATACCATTCATTGGATGTGTTGTCGTTCCAATATAATACAGCACTTATTCAAAAAAAATCAGAGACTAGCATATTTAGTAAATTAGGATATTTAATAGTAAGAAAATTTAAACCAGAAAAATTTTTTTACCTTAACAAAATTTAATTGATATGTTTAGTTTAACATCTTATAATGACAAGTAAAGTTAGAAGTATTTTAACTCTTTTACGCGTAAGACAGTACTATAAAAACATTTTAATATTCGTTGGTGTGTTTTTTAGTAAAAGAATATTTGAAGTTACGCTTTATTTTCCTCTCATCTTAGGTTTTATTTTACTATGTTGCGCTTCTTCTTTCAATTACATTATAAACGACATACTAGATGTTGAACGCGATAAAAAACATCCCGAAAAACTGAAAAAAAAACCGCTTGCTTCTGGAGATTTGCCAGTGTATTTTGCCGTATTATTATTATTAATCATATCAGCATTTATGATCTTCTCCCTCGTATTTTTAATACCAAATATCAGTTTCATTTTTATGATAATTCTTATCATCTTAACTGGACAACTTTACAACCATTTTTTTAAAAATTACGCTTTTATTGACATTTCAGTCTTATCTACGGGTTACTTATGGAGAGCGTTATCTGGGGTCGTTATAATAAATGAATACATTTCCGCTTGGTTGTTTTTAGCAATCTTTGAAATCGCGATATTTTTAAGCATAGCTAAAAGAAAGGGCGACCTAATGTTTCTTGGAAAAGACAAAGCTGTTGAGCATAAGAAAGTTTACGATCAATATTCTTTGAAACTACTAGATCAATTCCATATCATGATTGCGTCCTCTTTATTTATGACTTATTCTCTTTATCTTATATTAAAATTTAACCTTTTTGAACCTACTATAATTTTACAAGAATATATCGTGATTTTTACCATCCCTATTTCATTGTATTTAATTATGCGGTACATGTATTTGACATCTGCTAAGCCTGAAATAGCAAGGAGGGCCGAAAAAGCTTTTTTCGATAAAGGCATAATTATCGCGGGTTTTTTCCTCTTTTTGATCCTTTTTTCCTCTTTTTATTACGATATATTAGTGGGGATATTTGGCAGTTAATGTAGTAAGAAACATTAAAGAACCTTTTTAATTGTTAAAAATAAACAAGTAAAAGGGAGAACTGGAAGTTCTAGATAAAACCAAAAAACTTATAAGTTTACAAATTAAAGTAAATACTTAACTCTATAATTTAAAAAAAAATAATAAAATAAAAATTAAGTGATTATAAAATATGGATTTGGAAAAAAAAGACTGGGCAATTATTCTATTAGCCGTACTCGCAGTAGCGTCTATTGTTGGTAATGGTGTTCTACTTTTTCTACCTTCGGCCGTAGCTCCTCCAGATTTGGGAGTAA
>JAHQWH010000197.1 GCA_029856105.1 Promethearchaeia archaeon
GATTAGGTTTCGCGAATTTTCCTACTATCTCAAATATTGTGATGTTTGGCACACCAACTGTAAAAGATAAGAAACATCTTTTAGATATATTAGGTGACAATGAGTTTATATATAATATTTCACGAGCCAGCGGAAATTTATTTTATATTCATGCTTATATTCGAAATATGAATGAGTTAGATACATTAGTAACCTTTGTACGAAAAACTGGAAAAATTAGTGAACTCACAGTTGGTATTGATCGAAATATGCCTTCAATATCAATAATTGATAAACTAAAACTTAAAAATTTAGATTATCTTATAGTAAATTCTTTAAAAGATAATTCTAGAAAAACTATTTCTGATGTAGCAGAAGAAGTAGGAGCTTCCACCAAAACGATTAAGAGACGATTAGACAATTTGATTGAGAACTTTTTAATAGAACTCCAAATAGATTGGTATCCTATTTTAATTTTTAGCATGATAATCTTGAAGTTAAAATCTGATTCATTTATAGATGGTAGAGACTTTATAAGTAGCTTAAAGAAAACTTATGGTTCCAAAATTGTTTTTTCATGGTCTTTTAGTAATTTACCGCATACAAAACTTATATGTGTTTGGACTGAATCAATGAAAGATCTTCAAGATATAGAATCTTCACTCCTTTCAGAAAATCATGATTCTGTAGAAGTTACAATACTTATTGAAGGTAAAAATTTCCCCACATGGAGAGAAACTTATCTTAACGAGAGGATTCAAGAAATAAATAGCTTATAATTTATCACTTTCGCAAAAGAAAATACTTCTCTTTAGGGTTGTTATGAATTTTGCCTTAATTAGTAAAAATTATACCCCTATTTCTTTAAATACGAAATTTTCCACGTTATAATTAATGCAACTCGTTCAACAAGTTCAATTCAAACGATCAAATCTCTTGGATGAGATAACTATTCTTTCAAAAAACTTGTTTAACGTAGCGACATATACCGTGCGACAGAGATTTTTTAATGACCGACATTGGATTCGATATAACGAGTTGTGGAAATTGCTAAAAACTCACGAATCGTATAGAAAACTACAAGAATCGTGTGGGGCTCATCCACCACAGCAAGTCCTTAAACAAGTAGATAGAAATTTCAAGAGTTTCTTTAAAGCGATCAAGGTTTGGAAAAGCGAACGGTCTAAATTTAAGGGAATGCCAAAACTTCCTCGCTACAAGCGTAAGAACGGCCATAATTTAGTCTATTTCACTTCCTTACAATGTAGGCTAAAGGATGGACATGTATTACTCACGCAAAAGATGGAGAACTTAGGTTTTCCTAAAATAAAAACCGCGTTAAAAAGCGTGAAAGGCGTTCGCATCGTTCCTTTCGGAGATCGATACAATATCGAATTAATCTACGATTACGAGCCAAAAGACTTGCACTTGAACGAGAATAACGCTTTAGGAATCGATTTAGGGCTTAACAATATCGTAACTGCGTCAGATAGCATTGGGAACAAGCCATTGATTATCAAGGGCGGTGTTGTAAAGTCGATCAATCAATTCTACAACAAGCAACTGTCGAAATACAAGTCCATGGCGAAAAAGTGCAACGACACGGATGTCACGGGACGCATTTTGAAGTTTCATCGAAAGCGAAATAACAAGATAAGAGATTTCTTTCACAAGACTTCCCGAAAAGTAGTCAATCACTGCATCTCTAACGATATTGGAACGATCGTTATCGGGTATAACGAGGGTTGGAAGCAAAAAATCAAGATAGGGAAAAGAAACAACCAGAGCTTTGTTTCCGCGCCGTTCCTAAAACTTGTCCAACAAATTGAATATAAATCTGAGATGGTCGGAATTCAAGTAATTAGAACCGGCGAAGAGTACACTTCGCAAACGTGCTCTTCATGTGGAGTCGTACGCAAGTCAAATCGCAAGTATCGTGGACTATACATTTGTAAAGATTGCGGAGCTGTTCTAAACGCCGATGTGAACGCTTCAATAAACATTCTGCGAAAAGAAGTCCCTAAATCCTTCGGGATAGGGGATAGAGGGTGCTTGAACCACCCAGTAGTGTTGAAAGTCTAACCTACGAATCCATAACCTTTAGGTTATGGTTGTTCAAAGTTCCCCATTCTTTCAATATAATGGTGATAATTAGGTAATAAAATTTTAAAATTTATTTATAAATGTAATTTATATTTCCTCTAATGACGCAAAGAAGTCATAGTTTAGAGAAATGATAATTTTTTTTTGTACAATTTATCACCCAAGTGGGTTAAAAAAACCCCATTTTACTTATATTTTTATCTCATTTTTGTTATAACTGGTTATCATTAACATTAAAAGCGAATTATGTTATTTCTATATCAAACATTGGACTAAAGATGATTTATATTAATATAAAACTTAAATTGTTTAAAGAACATGGAAGTGATAAAAAATGTCAGAAACTAAAATAAAACCTTATGAAAAACCAGAAAATATCATAAATCCTAATAGTGA
>JAHQWH010000198.1 GCA_029856105.1 Promethearchaeia archaeon
GAACAAGAGTTGTCGCTAGTAAAAAAATCAAACATAAGTTTAACAGAAATCGGTTCTTCAATTGATGATTTCAAGGATGGTTTTATAATTCCTTTAGAAAATATCAAAAAAGCGTATAGCGCGAAAATCCAAAAAATATTTGTTGTAGTAGTTGAAACTAGAGACGATCATTTGTTCTCCATTACAATGGCAAAAAATAAAAGCTTGGGTAGGCAACAGAGTATTACTTTGAGTGAATTGATAAACGCAACTATTATAAAAACTATCAATATTAAAAATATGACATCCTCTGCGGACAATAAGGAAATCGAACCAGTTTCTAATAAATGTACATTTTGTGGAGAAATTAGTGATGTTAGTTGGACTTTTTGTAAAAAATGCGGAAAGGAATTATAAAATTATTTTAAACTATAAGAAAAGAAAATATTAGCTAAGACATTGAATAAATTAGTTAGCGATGACGTCGTGGCCCTCCAAAAGGACCAGGAAATCTACCACGACGGTAAGGTACACGCCCCATCATTGGTCCACTGCCCGTAGAATCATGCATTACATTATCTATTGATAGAACAAATCCCAAGAGTATCCTTCTGTCTGTTTCATTATCTAAGATTTTCAAAGCGTAAGTGTCCGCAAAATCAAATAATCCCCCTAAGAAAATATCTCTCCATCGATCAGCTTTTTCTATTTCCGCTACCAATTTTCTTGAAGATACTTCGTAGATTTTAAACGACCAGCCAAAAAAATCCCCTTCAGCCTCGTACCATCTATTTCGCATGTCATCTTCCAAAAAGAATTTTGATCTAAAAAAGGTTAATATTTTCTTCTTAATTCTTGCGATTAATACTCCCTCTGGAGTTTTTAAATCCTGAGCGCCTCTTGCTGAAACGATTTTACTATGAATCGTAGCAACAACGGTACCATCGAGTTCTTGGAGTTCCACTCGTCGTCTTATGCTAAAAATTATACGATTCATTCGTCCAATTAATTTTCCCTCGTTGTCCATTATATCCCCAAATCCCATATCCCACATCCTTTCTTTGATTAAATAATAGTTTCGATTAATATCGAATAAACTACCTTTTTTCTGAGGTGTTGGGGTTGGAGTTGAAGAAGGGGTGCCTTCTACTCCTTTTTCTGGTGCTTTCTTAATTGAAGACAATTCTGTACCGCATTTTTCACAAAATTTCTGGTCAATACTAGCTTCATCTCCACAATTAGGACATAATTTCATAATATCAGCCTTATCTACTTTAGAAATAAAATTCAGTTTTTAATCATCAATAGTCAATATAGTCTAATAAATTTAAGGATGAGAAAGAATTTTTAATAAGATTTTAAAGAAATTTTTTAATCAAACTAAACTTGTAACAATAAAATAACAAAAAAGTGAGAAAAAAAATGTCAACAATACCAAGTTTGCTCAAACTAAAGGATTATGTTACTCTAACTGGAACAACAATAGGTTTGATTGCTTTAATTTGTGGTTCATTTGGAACCCGAGGCGCCATCTCTTTAGGTTTTTTTTTAATCTCACTAACTTTTGGAACGGATTTAATTGATGGGTACATCGCGAGAAAGACAGGAACAGTAAACGAAATCGGCAGAGAACTCGATTCTTTGAGCGATTCTCTCACGTTTGGTATAGTGCCCGCCATACTATGCTTTCAGGCGTTTAAAACAGGGACGCTTTACGATTACTTTCTAGCAATTGGATGTATTTGTTTCGCATTAGGGGCTATATTAAGGTTAGCTCGGTTCAATATTTCAACAAGTGCTGGGTATACAGGTGTACCAACACCAGTAAGTACTTTACTAATCCTCGTCTACTTTTACGCTAATTATTTTTACGCGTTTGCGTTTGGTGGTTTGACCTATCCATTCCTTGAATTTGCTTATTTTATTACTCCATTCCTTTTAATTTTCTCTGGATGGTTAAACATTACTACTTACATTAAATTTGGCGAAAAAGGTAAAAGTGTTTATTACTTATTCATCATTTTAGCACCATGTTCTCCGATATTTGGCATTATAGGTATTTTAAACCCTAATTTTATAGTTTCTATAACCATTTCTCTGATATTTTTAGGTTTCTTTTTATTTTCGCTTAGTTGGGTGCTTCTTAACTTTGTTATTAGACAAATATCGATGAAAAAGGAAAAAAGGACAAGTTAGAACAAGTTAGAGAAAAAGAGTCAGATTTACTTAAAACTAAGCTTTTAATTTGTTATAATAGATGTTTTTTCCATTCTTCTATGCTTTCAACGATATGTTTAATATCCACTTCGCTTAAATGACCCAAATGGGTTTTATATTGGTTAATTTTACTTCTTAGCTTGTGTAAAGTTACGCTAAATCCTTTTTTCTCCAAAATTAGTTCCGCAATATTTTCTAATTCAGTACTAAATTCTTCTCCATTAAGATTTTGCAGCTTTTGAACTAA
>JAHQWH010000199.1 GCA_029856105.1 Promethearchaeia archaeon
ACAATTGACTTGCCCTATGTGTGGTTCAATACGGATAAAGAGAGTTAGAAGGCGTGGTATCCGTGCTGTTTTATACCCTATTCCTCCAATCGAATATAAATATGTATGCCGTAAATGCGGATACGAGGTCTAGTGTCATAATTTGAGATTGCCTTCTTTTTTTGGATTAACAATCAAAATCCATAGTTTGTATTGATAGGATTTTATTGCATAATCCTCTTCTTTGAAACTTCAGTTCTAACGGGAGAGAATGTTAAGGCAGTTTTTCAAAAGATAGCAGAATTATTTTATGAATCTAAAGAAAACTATAGATGAGTTTTGTCGAGTTTGCGTGATTTGTTTAATGCAAGAGCTTTAAGTCCTGCGTTGGAAATCTGATATATCCTCAAGGTGTCTGAATATTCTACGCAAACAACGAACTTAATTGGGGCTTAACCGTTAGCACGACCAGAGGGAAGCCAAATTCCATAAACTTCTCGTCTTTGACTCTTCGTACTTCTAGGGATTTTGGTCTCGTCTGCTTAAAACATTTTTTAGCAAAGGACACGACTTTATTGACTGCCTTTCGATTTTCCATGGCGTTAGCTACCAAAATAATAATAAGATTATTCTGTAATTAAGTTATTTTTTATCATTTAAGAAGACGACTTAAAAGAATAGTGTAAAAAATTAATCTAAAAAAAAAAAATATAACGCGAGTGCTATTTACTCGAGTTTTTTTAATACCTTTCTTTGTACATCTCACAAACAAGCGAATCGAGTCGCCTTAAGGAGGGGTTCTTATACCTAACGAGAGCCCTAGCCGTCTCGATCGAAATGGGCCATAAGTGTATTGACGTGGCATGTGATTATTCTTAATTAAAATAATTAATGATAAAATTCTCTATCGATTTATTGACCTCACTTGGTTTTTCTAACATAACCATGTGTCCAGCATCGTTTATTACGTTTAGATCTGAATTCTTAATTTTATCGAGAAAAAATTGCGAAAATTTAACCGGCGTCAAGTTATCTTGTTTTCCTACGATAATTAGACATGGAATTTCAATACTATCTGTTTTTTTTATAGTATCAAAGTTATCGCAAATTCTAAAATCTTCATATGTGACTTCTGCTTTAATTTTCGAAGTTTCTTGAATGTATTTATCTATTAATTCTCTTGGTGTTTTTCTATAGAATATCCCAGCGGGTAAAGAGTCTAAATACCCTTGATAATTGGACCTTAAAGTGTTTAGGATAATTGGGGCAACTCTTAACCTTCCCCCGGTGCTGCATAAAATTAAACCTGAGATTTCTTTAGGGTATGTAAAATAATATTGTTGAGTAATAGCTCCTCCTAAAGAATGTCCACATAATATTACATTGTCGTAGTTTAAAGATTTAATTAGATGTCGAATCACATCTACGTACAAATCGAGAGTAAGCTCCGGAAATTCATTTGAATTGTTATGGGAAGGTAAATCGATAGCGATAAGATCGAAATTAACTTCAAGATCGAATTGATTTTTCCAAGTATTTGAACTTCCTCCTGAGCCGTGTATAAAAATGATTACATTTTTAATTTCGGTTTCTTTAATCCGATAAAAGATCTTCTTCTCTTTATAACTTAAGAAAGGCATAATTTTTCGTTGAAATTATTATTTATTCTAATAGTAATAACTAAAAAGAAGAATTTAATTTAGTTTTTTCACTTAGGAATTAAAAAAATAAAATTATTGATTGCTAATTTTAATATCTCGCCGTTGCATTTCTAAAAGACGTTTATATTTACCGTTTAAAGCTAATAAACTTTCGTGGTCCCCTTGTTCTACGATACCATGTTTATCAGAACCTAGAACGATTATCTGATCTGCATTCTTTATCGTTGATAAGCGGTGTGCGATGATAATAGTGGTACGCCCCTTGCGAGCTTTATTTAAAGCATCTTGGATCAGAGTCTCGGTGTATGGGTCCACAGAAGAAGTTGCCTCGTCTAAAATTAAAATTTTAGGGTCAGTAATTAGAGCTCGAGCAAAACCAATTAATTGACGTTGTCCTATTGAAATGTTAGACCCATTTTCTTTTAATTTTTTATCGTATTTCTTGTTTAAAGTCTCAACAAAATTGTGTAATCCTAAGAATTTAGAAACTTCAATCATCTTATTTTCGATTTCAGGAGTGGGATTATCAATGCCATAGAGTAAATTCTCTTTGATAGTTCCCGTAAAAAGAAAAGCATCCTGGGGAACAAATCCTATTAATCCTCGTAAGTCCTTTTTGTTTACTTCCCGAATGTCGATCCCATCAACGAGTATTTTTCCGACATTTACATCGTAGAATCGAGCGAGAAGCTTTACTAACGTTGTCTTTCCTGCGCCAGTCTCACCAGCAATTGCCAGAGTAGCACCAGGAGGGACTTTTAAGTTTAAATCTTTTAATACGTAACCTGTAGATTGTTGGTGTT
>JAHQWH010000200.1 GCA_029856105.1 Promethearchaeia archaeon
ATAGAAAGAGCTAAACTTTTCACGGAATCTTATAAAAGTACAAAGGGTGAGGCTCCAAACATAAGATTTGCGAAAGCTATGCGCCATCTTTTTACAAATATGACAATAAAAATATGGGACGACGAATTTATTGTTGGAAATCGATGTACTAAATTTGTTGGAACGCCCTTATATCCCGAAGTACGCGTTGATACAATTGAGCAAGATATTAACCTCTATAACAATCGAGAAACTCAACGACTATTACTTTCAGATGACGATAAACAAATCATAATTGAAGAAATTATACCTTATTGGAAAAACGAAGAAGAGACTACCAAATCCAGATTTGACTCTTATTTAAATCCCGAATTAACCGATCTCATGCTAAATCTACTCTATGTCGTGGATACAAACATAACTAACGGGACGGGGCATTTCTTCCCAGGACATCAAAATGTCTTAAAAGCGGGATTTAACGGCTTAATTCAAAAAGCAAGAGAAAAGATGAAAGAATTTTCAAAAGATCAAAAAAAAACGAACTTTTTGGAGTCAGTTATAATTGTTTTAGATGGTTCTAAAGAATTTATTCAAAGATTCTCAATATTGGCAACTGAATTAGCAGAAAAAGAAGCCGATAGTAATAGAAAAAAAGAACTTTATGAAGTTGCTGAAATTTGTTCTAATATCTCTGGTAACCCACCATCCTCATTTAAAGAAGCCTTTCAATTATTGTATTTCACTCATGTAATTGCTGGTCTCGAAGATGGAGGCTTTGCTATTAGTATAGGACGCATTGATCAAGTTCTCTATCCTTTTTATTTAGAGGATAAAAAAAAAGGGACTATAACTGATGAAGAAGTACAATTCTTAATTGAATGTTTTTACTTGAAGCTTACAACGCTATGGAATTATGTCCTCCATAAAGGAATTATAGCTGCAGAAGGACCGCCACTCACGGCAAATATGACGATAGGAGGCGTTGATGAAGGTGGAAAAGACGCTACTAATCAATTGTCGTATCTATTCTTAGATTCTTATAAAAAACTAAAAACAGTTCAACCTACTTTTTCCGTTCGCATTCATAATAAATCTCCAGATGATTTACTTGTAAAAACAGGAGAAGCAATTAAATCTGGAGCGAGTATTGCGTTGTTTAACGATGTTGTTATGATCCCAGGTCTTAACAAGCTTGGTTATACTCTAGAGGATGCGCGTGGATACGCGCCAATCGGGTGTGTAGAACCTACACATACTTATAAGTCGTTTGGATGTACAAACGCTACTCAATTAAATATTGTTAAGTGTTTAGAGTTAACTTTGAACAATGGAACAGATATGTTTACAAGAAAGCCTTACGGTATTGAAAACACAAAAAAGCTCTCTTCATACCAAGATTTATGGGACGAGTTTTCGAACCAACTTAGCTTTTTTACTAAAAACTTGGTAGAAACAATGTCTTTCCTTGAAAAAGCTATTGCTGAGCTCAATCCGCAACCCTTTTTATCCGCAACTATAGACGATTGCATTGAACGGGGGTGTGATATCACAAGTGGAGGCGCTAAATATGATTTTACTACGACTCAATTGATTGGTTTATCTACTGTTGCCGATTCTCTGGCTGTAATTAAAAAATTGGTCTACGAGGAAAAATTATACTCATTAGAAGAGTTAATCAAGATATTATCAAAGAATTATCGGGGTACTTATAATGGTAAAAAGGGAGAAGAAGTAAGACAAATCTTTATTAATAAAGTCCCTAAGTTTGGAAACGATGACGATTATGTCGATATTATAGCTCGCAATGTAGCAGATTTGTTCTGTAATGAAATTCTTAAATATGAAAATTATAGAGGCGGAAAGTATCATCCAGGAATTTATTCTACAGCTTTTCACTTGGCATTTGGAGTTTTTACAGCAGCCTCCGCTGATGGAAGAAAGGCAAGGGAACCACTCTCAAATGGAGTTGGTCCAACCAATGGAAGGGATAAAAATGGTCCAACCGCGATACTTAATTCGATAATGAAGCTGGATAATGAGTTAATAACTAATGGAAATTCAGTAATATTAGCTTTTCATCCAAACACACTAAAAATAGAATTGTTCCTTCCACTTATTAGAACCTATTTTGAAGAAAATGGAGGTTATCACATCCAATTTAACGTGGTTGGAAAAGAAACTCTATGTGATGCTCAAATAAATCCAAAGGAATATCAAGGCTTAGTTGTACGGATCGCTGGTTATTCTGTATTGTTTACAGAATTATCTAAGTCCGCACAAGACGAGATTATTGGTCGAACGGAGTTTTAATTGCATTCAAATGTAATTATTATTATTTTTTGAAGAAAAATCAAAAAAATTTTTAGTTATTATTGTTTTTTTATTGTATCTA
>JAHQWH010000201.1 GCA_029856105.1 Promethearchaeia archaeon
CCATCTTATTTTTCTCTTTTTTAATTTTCATTTTAAATAAAATTTTTTATTATTAATTAGTATGCTTATCACGGCTACTTTTCCCGAAGTTTTACATATATAAGCGTATAATATACTGCAATCACAATCCATCCTAAGCTAATGATTAACCATAATAAACTTTCATATGGGTTTACAATAAAGATTGAAAACTGAAGTACACCTAATATATATCCAAGGATTGAAGCAATCAGATAAAGAAATCCATCGTTTCTTACTTTAAGACTGGTTAATTTCCCCTTTAAGTGGAGAATTGTTAAACTTACTCCTAAAATCAAAAAAATAATGGATGCGAGGAAACTAAATCCATCAACAATAATGAATGTGTAAAAAAAAATCCCGAAAATGCTAATGATGATCCATAGATAAGATAAGATTAATTTTTCTTTTTTTATATTTATTCGATTACTCTTTTTTTTTTCAGATTTATTCATAATATTTCTTCTCTCTAACAAAACACAAATTTCGCTATCAAAATTTAATCACCTTAGATATTTAAATGTTAGTTTACATCTAATTAATTTGCTAATCATGATTTAACTCAACAAAAGCGACAATAATATGAATAAGAAACTTTTAAAAAGGGATTTATCCACTTTCCAAGAAACTCTAGTAGCAGAAGAATATCGCAACTTAAACTTTTCGATTGTTCTAATTCAACCGGAACACGCTGCAAATATCGGCTCTATAGCCCGAGTAATGAAAAACTTTAATTTTACAAGTTTAATAATTTTTAGCCCGATCGAACAAGTAGGAAATATTAAAAGCTATAAAACTCAAGGGTACGCCATGCACGGTAAAGATGTCTTGTTTAACTCTGAAATTTTAACTATCAAAGATAAAAAAGATTATTTTACCAAATATAAAGAATTAATGAGGCGTTTTGATTTGGTAATAGCTACTACGGCTAAAGGAAAACATTTTCGAAACATTAGGAGATTAGCTACCTTCCCAGACGATTTAATACTACCGATCTCCGAAAACTCGTTACAAATTGCTCTAGTTTTTGGAAAAGAATCGCATGGACTAACGAACGAGGAGATTGAAGTTGCTGACATCTTGTTGAGGGTCCCTACTAGCAATTCTTATCCTACCTTAAATCTTTCTCATGCGTGTGGCATTATACTATACGAGATTTTCAAAAAAATTAATGTTATTAATATTGGTCGAGGAGAAAAACCCGTTTTGTTGGCAAATAAGAACGAGAAACAGGTGCTTTACGATATTATCAATAAATTAATTACAAAGCTAAAAATTCGCACACATAAAAAAGAAAACGTTTTCTTCGCATTTAAAAACGTTTTTGAAAGAGCATTTGTATCTAGGAAAGAAATAAGCCTCATTTTAAGCGTGTTCTCAAAATTAGACTCGTTAATAAAAAAGAGAAAAATATATAAAAATTAAATTTTCTATAACGCCCTATAGTATCGCGGCTTTCTGTTAGAATTTACTCGTATTTTGTCGGGCATGTCATCTAGAATTCTTCTAATAACTTTGGCGAGAGCATTATGGGTTTCATACCCCATAGCGCTTGCCCATTCACTGGCTGTAGAAACGCCTAATTCCTTCAATTTATCCAAACACATCTGTTCATAAGTCCTGGGAATTACTTTTTTTAATTTTAACGTTTTTTTCTACCTCACTTTTTAGTTATCTTATTAAATTTTCTTATCGAATAAAAACTAGAAGAAGGGCTATTTAAAGAATGATGTCGTTCATTTGGAAACGAATACGTGTTTTATGTAATAGGATTTAAATTAACCAATAACATTCTTCAAAAACTGATGTCGTTGATATGATGCAATAAATATATTCTTTTTGACAAATTAGTAATATAAATTAAAGTAGATGATCTGTAGATTATCAATGATTTTAACTAACATCGGAAATATTAAACTATTAAATTATCTAACTATAAGGGTTTTTTTTGATCAGAATAGATTGATTAATTATACTTAAATTTAATGGATAAAAATTCATGCCTCAGAAAAATAATCCAGCTGAAGAATTCGTATTTGAATTTTTTGACGACGATTACGCTGAAACTTTAGAAACAAAGGAACAAGAGATTATTGAGAAATATAAAGATATCGATTTTAAGAGCGATTTAAACGAAGAACAGCTCGAGATAGTTAATAACATTAAAGGTCCGATGTTGATAATAGCAGGAGCGGGTTCAGGGAAGACGAGAACTATCGTTTATTCGGTCGCTAAATTATTAGTATCTGGAGTAAAACCTAGCGAGATAATGCTTGTTACTTTTACAAATAAAGCCGCTAAAGAAATGATTAAACGAGTAGAAATTCTATTAGG
>JAHQWH010000202.1 GCA_029856105.1 Promethearchaeia archaeon
TCAAGTTTTTTGAGGTCACGGATTAGTCGGCGCAAACCAGAATATTCAATACTAGCGGCCTGATCAGTCCCCCACATTGCCCGATCTAAAGTAATATGTCTTTCAATAACTTTTGCACCTAACTCCGCAGCGATTAACGAAGCAGAAATTCCGAGTTCGTGACCACTGTATCCAATTATGTGGTCGGGGTATTTCTTTTTCAAAGTTGTGATGAAGTTTAAATTTAATTCGTTGTCTGGAGCGGGATAACTCGAATTGCAATGCATTAAAACTAAGTCGTTATTCTTCAACACATTTATGGCTTTATCGATTTCTTCTGCTGTACTCATGCCTAATGCTAAAAAAATTGGTTTGTCTAATTTGCTAACCTTTTCGAGCAATTCCCGATCTGTTAATTTAGCAGAAGCGATTTTATAACATGGAACATTGAACTGTTCTAAGAAATCAACGCTTGGAAGATCCCAAGGAGAAGCATACCATATCGTATTTTTTGCTCTGCAATACTCATTAATTTGTTTATACTCCTCTTCGCCAAACTCAATCTTCTTTTTATATTCTAAATATGTTATATCGCCCCATGGTGTTTCTCGAATCTCATTTTTTTTATGTTCGGGTACACAAATTTCTGGAGTCCTCTTTTGAAATTTAATAGCATCAATTTCGCACAAATTAGCCATATCGATTAGCTTTTTTGCGTTTTCTATAGAACCATTGTGATTGATTCCAATCTCTCCAACAAAAAATATTGGAGAATCTGCTGAGATAATTTTATTCTTAATTCTTATTTCTTTCATATGAACGCATTTTTTAATAATTAATTAAGATACTTAACCTTGTTCTTTTAAGTTTAATTTGAATTAGCTAAATTTTCTAAGATTAAATTACATACATCTCTAACAAATCCTTCGCCCCCCTTAAAAGGCGAGTTATATATCGAATTCTCTTTTAAGATTCGTTGCGCGTTTATTGGGCAACAAGAAAAACCTACTAGTTTTAGGATGTTAAGATCTTGGATGTCGTCGCCTAAAAAGCAAACGTTTTTATCTTCCAACTTATATTTTTCTTTTAATTCGTTGTATATCTTAATTTTATCTTTGATACCGATGAAAATATCTTTAATTTTTAGTTTTTCCATCCTTGATTTTACAATCTCGGAATTTTCTGAAGTAATAACTGCTAATTCAAAACCTTTTTTGCGCAATAATTCGATCCCTTTGCCATCTATCCTTGAAAATCTTAGGGATTCGTTATTTTTATTATCTAAATAAACTGAACCATCTGTAAATACCCCATCCACGTCAAAAATTATTAACTTTAAGTCTTTTATTATTTTTTTATAATAATCTAAATTTAGTTCTCTATATTTTGTTTTTAATAAATATTCTACAAGTTCAAAATCAAAATGTTCGTCAATTTCAAAAGACATCCATCTGGGCATTAAGTACGTAAGTATTTTGCCTCCCAATCTATTTTTCTCTTTTAATAAGATTTCTTTTCTAGTAATATAAATAGAACCATTCTCCACAAGTTCCCAGTCTTTATCTTGTCTGCGAGGTCTATTTTTATAGTCGTAATTTATGGAAGTGCCATTTTTAGCCCATAAAAATGAATTATTTTCAAAAACACTTAAGAGAGAATCTCCTTTTTGACTTATAATGAGTTCAATAGCTTCATCGATTTGTGTAGCTAACCTGAGTGGCGAAGTTGGTTGCAATAACACCATAATATCAAAATCGTAATTCAAAAATTCGCTCGCGTGTAAAAGAACAGATTCTGTAGAAGCCTCATCAGTTGCGAATTCCTCTGGTCGATCGATCACTTTTACGCCATAAGAGAGGGAGACTTCTTTAATATCTTGGTCTTCTGTTGACACGTAAGTAAAATCAATTAATTTAGATTTTAAAGATTGTTCAATAGAATACGCAATAAGAGGTTTGCCATTTAGTAATTTTAGATTTTTTTTAGGAATACTTTTGCTTCCTCCTCTAGCAGGAATAATTGAAATAATTTTATTTGTCATGCTTATACTCAGCTTAATATAGATTTATCACGAATTTATCTATAAATTTCAATAACTCGTCTTATGAATTAATCATTCATCTTTATTAAAATTAAAAAAATCAAAAGATAAAATTATTATTAATTTAAAATTAAAATATTAATTAATTTTGCATTCTTATTATTTTTAGAAATTCTTGGATTTCTAAATGTTTTAGAAAAAATGGTTTTGAAATGGACAAAATACTGATTACAGGGTCAAACGGCTTTTTAGGGTCGCATCTTATAGATAAGTGTATTGATAAAAACTATAT
>JAHQWH010000203.1 GCA_029856105.1 Promethearchaeia archaeon
CTCCAAGTTTTTCTCTATCTACAATAGTATTTTCGAGGGATATCCCATTTAAAAGGATGTTAACTTTCTCTATAGGAACGCCTTCGTTTAAGACGTATTTTTGAAGCGGTTTAGTAACGACAATTACTCGATCTGAGTTTTTAAATAAAAATCGTGAAATCAATCTAGCAAAATCTTGAGCGTAAGACACTGGAACGAGCGTATGTAACAAATCTATATAGTAAAATACAAAGGGGATTCTAAATAGCTTCGCTAATACTAACCCTATAGCTCCGTTTGTTATCGAAAATCCTAGGATAATGTCTGGTCGATTTCTTCTAAAAAATGCTAATATTCCAAAAAAATTTGTTATTAGAGAAGATATTCTTCTTATATACGGCACTTGAATATGCGCTGTTCGAATTATACTAACATTTGAGTTTTCTACTGCTCGATCTATGTTATGGTAAATATGTTTTTTTATAATTAACGATTTTAACCGTATAATTTTATCGATATCGTAATCAAATACAGTAATTTTAAAATTAGGGTTTTTTGATAATCTTTCGAAGATGTGATGCTGTGTGTGTGGTCCTCGCGTTAACCAATCGGTTTCTTGCAATCCAAGTATAATCATAAATTAATCGAATCAAAATTATGTAATAATTTATTAAAAAATTGCAATTTATTTAAAAGTTAATACGGTAAACCCAATCTGCAAGAAAAATTCAAATTGAAGGGCAAAGATTCGAAAGCAAAAATTATTGGAGTCAACAAAATCAAATTTACATTAATTTTTATTTTTAAAATAATTAAATTGAAGTAATTAGTTAGAAAATATTAAGTTTTAATTAGATATTTATTAAAATTTATTGTAGGTAAACGAAAAATGACACCCAGCGTATTAATTGTAGGTGGACTTGGATATATTGGAAGCGTTTTATATGAAGTTATAAAAGAAGAGGATTGGCAAGTGGAGATATTAGATAATCATCTTTACAAGGAACTCCAACCTACCAATCAATTTATCGAAGCTGATATAAGAGATGAAAATGCGATAAAAAAAATAATTCAAAAGCACGATATTATTGTCAATTTAGCGGCAATAGTAGGAGATCCTGCTTGCTTAATCGATACTAATCTCGCTATTGATATAAATTGTATTGGAACTAGACATGTTGCCGAATATTGCAAAAAGTTTAACAAAAAAATAGTTCATATTAGCACATGCAGCATATATGGAAGCGAACCAAACGTTTTAGTAAAAGAAGAAAACGGAGGGTTTCCAATTGACTTTTACGGCCAAACAAAATATACGCAAGAGCGCTTAGTGCGAGAGATATGTAGCGAAGATTTTTGCGTTTTACGGTTAGGAACCGCTTTTGGTTTAAGTCCAAGAATGAGGTACGATTTAGTTGTAAATGCATTTGCTGCAAGAGCGGTAAAATTTAATAAAATAACCGTTTTTGGAGGGGAACAAGAGCGCCCTTTTGTTCATATTAGAGACATTTCGAGAGCAATTGTTCACGTAATTAAAAACAATCTAAATGGTATTTTTAACGTTAGAGGAGAGAACCTAAGTTTATTAAAATTAAGTGAAATTGTAAAAGAGATTACAAATTGTCAAGTTGAAATAAACACAAATGTTACTGACAAAAGGAGTTATATGGTTGACAGTTCCAAATTACTTAGCACGGGTTTTGAGTTTAAATACGATATAGCTTATGCAATTGAAGAAATCGTGAATTCTCCGACAGCACTAGAGATGCATAAAGGAATATATTCAAATTTAAAGCTGGCAGAGAGGGTAAAGATAGCTACAACAATAGGTATGAAAGATTTGCGCTTAATTCCTGGAGGGGTTGCGGTTGATGATCGAGGGTGTTTAAACTTTGCTAACGATTTTAATTTTTACGGAGTAAAGCGTTTTTATCAAGTTCAAAATTTTTCAACATCAACGATCCGAGCATTTCATGGGCATCTAAGAGAAGCTAAATACGTTTATGTGGCAAAAGGCTCTGCTATAGTCGCCGCTGTAGAGTTGGACGATATAAAATCACCTTCTAAGAATAAGAAAGTAAATCGTTTTATTTTATCTGATAAAAAACCCCAAGTACTTTTTATTCCACCAAAATACGCGAATGGTTTTAGACCATTGGAAGAAGACACAAGAATTTTATTCTTTTCAACAAGTTCATTAGAAGAGAGTAAAGGCGATGATTATCGGTTTCCGGTTGATTATTGGGGAAAAGAAGTTTGGGAAGTAGAAAATCGTTAATATAACAAAAAAAGTGGTGATTATTATAACAAATGTATTAATT
>JAHQWH010000204.1 GCA_029856105.1 Promethearchaeia archaeon
AGGAAATCGTTTCTAATTATGGTGGTAAGGGTGGTGGCAAGAAAGATTATGGCCAAGGATTTATCGAAAATAAAGATTTAAGCGTAGAAGATCTGATTAAACGCATAAAAGAGAAATTAGATATAAATTAAATTGAATACAGAATAAAATTGCATTTTTCTAATGATTGTATATATAGACAAACATCAAAATTAACAAAATCCGCTTTTTTCTGACTTAAACTTATATTTTTTATCTATATAGAATCTATATACTATGTCGAAATCACTTATAATTGAATATATGCTTATTCTAATTAAGTTGAAGAAAATAATTAATAATGAAATGTTTGAAGAGATTTTAATAGATTTCAAAGAAGAAAAAGATGATAATTTAAGACTTAGAAGCGATTTAACACAAACACCGCTTGAGAAATCTGTTGATTGCGTTCTTGATCTAATTAATCTAGATGTAGTTAAAATCTTAAAATATAATAGAATTTAAAGGTGAAATTTAATATGAAAATTGTTTTTAAAAAGTTTAAATGCCCCGAATGTGGGCAAATAAGATGGCTTAAAATTAAAAATATATGCGTTGATTGCAGAGATAAACAAATTCTTAACGAAATATCTCAAATTCGAAAAATCGATAATATTTTTAATAGAGAAGTATATGTGTAAAAAAAGTACATAAGTATGAACTTTTGTTTTATTCTAAATTTTGTATAAAAATTTCTTTAATATAATTTAATTTAAAATTTAATGTGCATTAAGATTATATAAAAATAATCTAATGTAAGAGTTGTTATGTTCATATGGTGAATCTCATACACATAAGCGATTTGCACTATGGTTCCGAGTTTGTTCCCGAATATATGGAAAATGTAATTAAATACATCGAAGATGAATCGCCTGATGCTGTTATATGCACTGGAGATATTATACATAAAGGAAGAATTTCTCAATTTAAGGGAGTATTACCTTATATAAAAAGAATTCGAGAATCCACAAGATTCCTAGCAGTACCTGGAAACCACGATGTAAAGAATAGCGGAATAATCTTTTTTGAAAAACTTATTGGTCCTAGAAGATCAAGATTAATCATTGAAGATAAAGACACTTTAATCGTTGGAATCTGCACTGCCAGAGACGATCTCGCTCATGGAGAATGTGGAGACGAGCAGTTGGATTGGTGTGGCAGACAATTCAATAAAAATTTAGAGAATAGAATATTAGCACTTCATCATCATTTAATCCCGGTTCCTTTATCTGGACAAAAATTCACAACTGTGAGAGATGCAGGGGAATTACTTGAATTTACTCAACTATTTGAGCTTGATTTAGTATTAATGGGACATAGACACGTTCCGCACGCTTATGTAATTGGTCCAACGACTTTTCTTTATTGCGGTACATCCACTTCTAAAAAAGTCCGAGCTGATGATAGTCCTAGCTTTAACCACATTATATTGGATAAAGGTGATATAGAAGTTCATATGGTAAATTCTACAAATCTCGAAAGAGCTCTACTTTTAGAAAGAAGATTAAGTCGGACAAAGTTTGTCAGACCGCGTCGAACGCGTATCGAACATTTATTAAGCTCTTTCGTGTGGGATGATTAATTATGCCAAAACCCTTAACTCCATTACTAACAGTTGATGCCGTTATATTATTTCCGCAAAATTCAATTGTTTTAATTCGTAGAAAAAATCCACCTTTTAAAGGTGAACTGGCTTTACCGGGAGGGTTTGTTGACATAGGCGAGACTATAGAAAATGCGTGCGTTAGAGAAGCTTATGAAGAAACAAACATTAATGTAAAATTAATTAACCTTATAGGTGTTTTTTCAGATCCTAAGCGCGATCCGAGAGGTCACACGGTTTCAATAGGTTTCTTATGTGAACCTTTATCCAAAACTGAAAAACCGTTGGCAAAAGACGATGCTCAATCTTTAGAAATTGTTCCGATATCAAAATTGGCATCCTTACAACTAGCGTTTGATCACTTAGACATAATAAAAGCATCTGGTATTTTAAAAAAGTAGAGAATTATACTTGTTGTTCTTCAAAAATATTTCTAAAACAAGCGCAACAAGGAATTCCAATCGCAATTTTATTAGAATGTTCAATATTAATATTTTCAATATTATCAATTAGCCTTAGTAAGTTCTCTCTCAATCTCATTGTCTCGGGGTTGCGTTTGTTATAATAGACATTTTTCAAATCTATGCTACTATGATTTATCTTCTTACAAATAGGACATCGTTCAA
>JAHQWH010000205.1 GCA_029856105.1 Promethearchaeia archaeon
TAACTTTAAATTCTAAAGATACAAATCTTAAGATCTCTCGAGGAGGAAAAGTATATGTGCTTCCTTTGATTGCGGGGTTCGTTGGAGCAGACACAATAGGCGTAATTCTATCTTCAGAAATAGATAAAGAGTCGGATTTGACTTTAGCAATTGATGTAGGAACGAATGGCGAGATAGTCGTTGGTAATAGGGATATATTAACCACCGCCTCGTGCGCAGCGGGGTCTGCTTTAGAGGGGGCTCACATAAAAGATGGAATGAGAGCCGCGGCTGGAGCGATCGATACAATTAAAATCAACCCCGACGATTTAACCGTTGAGTATACAACGATAAATAACAAAAAACCAATTGGAATTTGTGGTTCTGGATTAATTGACGCCGTAGCAGAAATGTTAAAAGCTAAAATTATTACCAGAAGTGGTGGTTTCAACAAACAATCTATTGATCACGAGAGAATTGTAAAAAACGATAAAAACTTCGAATTTATTATTGCAAAGAAGGATGAAACGTCAAATAAAAGAGATATTATAATTTCGCAAAATGATGTTAGAGAATTACAAATGGCTAAAGCAGCGTTCTTTTCTGGAGCTCAATTGCTTTTAAACCATATAAATCGAACAAAAAGCACCAATCTCGAAATTAAACAAATCTTTTTAGCTGGAGCTTTTGGCAATTATATAAATAAAAATAACGCAAAATTTATAGGAATGATTCCTGATATTTCAGACGAAAAGATTTATCAAATTGGGAACGCTGCGGGAATAGGAGCTCAAAACTGTTTATTAAATACAAATTTGAGAAAAAAAGCTAGTAAATTACTAAAAAAAATTAACTATGTTGAAATCGCAATAGAAAAGGATTTCCAAAGACAATACGCCGAAGCCATGTATTTTCCTCATCATAATTTAGAACTTTTTCCTAATTTAAAAGAATATAAAAACATTCCTAAAAGATAAATGAACTTATAGACTTACATTCTTTACCAAAGTTAATTCAAAATTAGACAAAGGACTATTTTGTAGACTTTAATTTAAAAGGAGCATAAAAGTATTTAAGAAATAAATCAATTTTAAATGAAAAGAATTAAATAAAGAAAATTTAATATTAAGATAATAAATTTATTAAAATAATAATTAAGAAATTTATTTTCGTATAATTTGTGGTGTAATTTATAACATGTCAAGTTTTAAACTGAAAGTATTGCTAACTGGAGCTGCCGCTGTCGGTAAAACCAGTCTGGTTCAGAGGTTTATTAAAAACCGCTTTGCGGCGAATTATAAATTAACAGTTGGTGTAGATATTCTGACTAAAGATGTTGAGTTCAAGCAAGGAGAAGTGGCAACCCTTTCCATATGGGACATTGGAGGGCAACAAAGGTTTGAGTTCATACGTTCGACATTTTATAAAGGCGCCGCAGGAGCTTTGTTAGTTTTTGACTTAACAAGAGAACAAACCTACATTGAAGTAAGAAAGTGGCTAACAGAAATCCGCCAGTTTGCCGGTCAAGATATACCGTTTGTACTAATAGGAAACAAATACGACTTACTGGAGGATGTTGGTGAAGTTATCGATCGGGACGAAGCGAGAGCATTAGCTGAAAGCGAAGGTAGTATATATATTGAAACCTCAGCAAAAACTGGTATTAACGTAGATGAGGCTTTTACTGAACTTACTCGCAGAATTATCGAGAAAAGAACTCAATAAGTCGAATATATTCTATTTCTAACCAATTTATTATTGTAAAAATAAAATTTCGCACATACAAACTTACTTTGGGTGTAGATATTCTGACCAAAGATGTTAAATTTAATTTAATGATTTTTAATATTCAACAACTATAGATCGAAGATTTTAGCTTTTATTGAGTTTTTCAGTTTCAAAATCTTCACTTAAATCATCGTGAATAACTTTAATCGCATCTATGAGGTCTTGTCTCTCAATTACCAACGAAAGATTTAATTCTTCGGTACTCTGAGTCAATGCTTTTACGTGGATATTCTTCTTTTCTAAAGCTTGAAAAATAATGGCTTTTGTTGTGTTTTCTAATATTTTAAATCCTGTTATATTGATGATTGCTACGTCTTCAAATTTGATTTCGAAAAAATCAGAAAAATATCCCGAACTCTTTAAAGCGTCCACAGCTTTTTGAGCTTCA
>JAHQWH010000206.1 GCA_029856105.1 Promethearchaeia archaeon
TGAAAAGTTTTTTCATTGAAACCTCAGCGTTAAAAAATATAAACGTTCAAGATACCTTCAAAATTATAGGAATTGGCTTATTTTTTAAGCACATTGAAGAGAGCTTATAATTAAAAAATGAAAAAAAAATTTATAGATGAAATTCTGTTCCTACGATCCCTAAAGTATGAGATGGATGTCGAGACATGAGTTTGTTAAAATTAAAACCTGTACAATGCATACCACAAATTATTTCTGGATTTAATTCTTCAAAATATTTTACTTTTTCTTCAATTTTTTCAATTGGGTTCCATTCTTCGTGAAATCCCCCAATCACAGCGTAAATTTTGTCGATCCCCGTTAACTTTTGACCGTGTTTTATCATATTCATTATGCCACAATGTCCACACCCTGTTATGACAACTAAACCCTTATCCTTTACGTTAATATAAATAGATGTTTCGTCTCTGAAATAGTTTGTTTCAAATTCCTTTCTACTCTTCATAATGTAGATTCCTTTAGTAACTTCTTCTTTATCGAATAATTCAATTTCTCCGCTTGTCGCGATACCTTTATATAATTTTTCAGGTTCATTTGTCTCTGTTAGCTTGATTCCAGATTGATCTACTAGATTATTTATCATATTTTTACTAAGTATAGGTAATTTTATATTCAAACCAAGTTTTCCCTCTTTTTCTAGCGTTCGCAAAGAAGCTCCTAAATCTTCAGCAGGAATTATGTCTCCAGATTTCATAATTGCTATGTAATTTTGATTATAGCAATTAGGATTCAAAACAAATTCGGTACCTTTATTAAATAAAGGGAGGACTCCAGCTAACCCGCCAAAATGATCGATATGTCCATGACTTAAAACCAATTTCTCAACGTCATTTAAATTCACTTCAAATTGCTTACTATTTTCAACTATAGTTTGAGATAAACCACCAGTATCTAATAAGAAAAGATGTTTCTCGCCATTATCTTGTACACTAATACTCATTGCTAACCCGTGTTCACCTACAGATCTATTAGCCGTAACTTCTGGTTGGATAACTTTACCATTAAATTTTTCTTCGGTTAATAAAGTAATAGATGTTGTATTGGTTGCTAGAACTTTTACAATTACCTTACCACTTTCTATTCCGTCCGTTATATCAATTACCATTTATTATCACATTTTGTATTGAATAATTATTTAATAAATCTTTATTTTGTTCTTATATAATTATTTCCTTGTTTGGGTGAGAATTAAAAGAAATAAAATAAAAAGAGTTATATTAATTAAAAAAAAATATTTTGAAAATAAAAAATAATTAGATAAAAAAAGAATAAAATTAAGATTTAAATAAATAATTAGGATCTTTTCTAATTTTCAATCTTATTCTATATTTCCTTAGTTCGTCGACGACAGAAACACTAAATGCGGCAATAATAAGAGTTGCCCAGTGATACCATTGTGTTAAAGGTACGACGTGAAAAGCGATAGCCATTGGCGTGTAAAGGATTAAAAGTTGTAAACCGAGAGAAAGACCTGTAGCCCAAAATAAGTGCTTATTAGGAAAGAGGTAAAACGGTTTAGAATTACTAGTACATGTGTAGACAAAAAGTAATTCACATACTACTAAATTCGTAAATAGAATTGTCTGAGCAAGACCTATTGCATATGTTTGGTTTGCCCCTGGACTTAAATAACCAGCTAAATTTGGATCTATTAGGCTCCATTCAGGAATAAGAACAGTCCAAAGAAGTATGTAAAGTGTAATATCGGTAATTGAAGTATATATTCCCAATAGCAAAGCGGGACCTCTTATTTCTTTTAATAATGTAAATCCTTTTCTCGGGGGGCCCTTCATAACATCGGGATCTGTTGGAGTTAGCCCTAAAACCATCGCAGGGATGCCATCTGTCGCTATATTTAGCCAAAGTATTTGAATCGGTTGGATAGGTGCTCCGACATAGACATTAACAAATAATTTCATGACAATATAAGCAACCAAAATCAGGAATATTTCGTCAAAATTCGTCGAAAGCATATAGCGGAAGAAGTTTGTAGTTGTTTCAAAGATTCCTCTACCTTCTTCGATTGCGTTTACAATAGTTGCGTAATTATCATCTATAAGTATCATATCTGAAG
>JAHQWH010000207.1 GCA_029856105.1 Promethearchaeia archaeon
TTTAAACATTCAAAGAACTGAATATGTATTAGGTCAAGAGATACAATTCTCACTTCTTACGCCCATCTTATCTGGAACATATATTTTTATTTTACTTGATCCTGCGGGTATACCTGCCCCGAGTCAAACAATAACATACCCTTCAGAAACAGTATTTTCGTACAATCTTAGCTTAACTGATCTTGATGGCACTTATACTGCCTATGTGTTCTGGTTTAGTGATAGTGAAACAAATGCTGGAGTTCAATCACAGGAATTCTCAATTTCCCTTAGCGGGCCAACGCCACCTCCAACGCCTGAATTTCCATTGCCTTTAATCATTTTTATAGTAATTCTTGGGGCGGTTGTATTAGGATTGGTCTCTTTCATAGCCTACAAGAGGATAAACTCCTATCAAAGAAATAAGCTAGAAAAATTCTTGAGTCAATGTACAGATATCTCAAATATTAACGAAATCATCGTCATTGATACGAAATCTGGAATCGATGTTTTCTCGCAATCTCTTGGTGGGCGAAAACTAGATACTAGCCTAATTTCAGGATTCCTGCAAGCTATCAGTAATTTTGGAACTGCGCTTTCAGAAACTGCAAAGGAATCTCGTACATTGAATATAGCATATAAGGATTCAATAATAATGCAAACTGAATTTGTTAATCTAAAATTAATTATAACGTTAAAAGAAAATCCTTCTCCTAATTTTAAATTTATAATGGAAGACTTAGCTTACGATATATATAAACAATATGGCGAAGAGATAGACAAATTCGCAGGGATTTTGAAACCTTTTAAGAATATGAATGATTTAATAGAAAAGCACCTGAACACTTCATTTCTTTATCGGTTAAGTGTAAAGCAGAACCCTAAGATTAAGCTAAGTGCGTCTGAGAAAGAAATGGTTAATAAAGCTTTGGCGTTTATGAAAGAAAATAAGTTCGATCATTTCTATTCTCTTTACTTATTGCCTGAAAATGCCTGTTCACCTAAAGATTATAAAACAATTTTTAATCTGATAGAAAAAGGTATATTCCAACCAAAAAAGTAGTCTTTAATCTTTATCAACTCAAGTCTTATTAACTTGACTTATTGAAATAAGATTCTAGAAAATAAAAAAAAAAAAATTGTTTTATTCTGATTTCTTCCGCCATACCGTCAAATAAACAATAAGGAGAATAATACAAATAGGGATTCCAAATATAATTAGTATCCACATAATTGTTAAGAAGAACGAATATACCCAATAACTATACGGTTGGCTACCAAACGCAGCATAGTAATTACCTTGAATTCCCATATAAATACAATACGCTATAAACATGAAGAAACTACCACCACCACCACCACCCGCATTTCTTTTTCTATGAGATTCTTTCTTCTCTCTGGCTTTAAATTCTTGTTTCTCTTCATCTGGTAATCTGTTCCAGCAGATATATCCTCCTACTCCAAAAAATAATCCTGTTGGGATCCCCACAAATAATAATTCCCATAAAATCATAAGGATATAAAATCCAACAATCCAATCCAGGCTCCATTGATCAAATGTTGCTGTACCCTGCAATCCAATAGGAGAAGTTTGTATAAACCAAAATAATACTAAAATTGCTCCAGTAACTATACATACTCCTGCTATAATTATTACAATAAATGTCGTCAAATGTTCCTTAATTTTTTGTTTCCAAAATAATTCACTACTTAATTCTTCACTCATAAGATTTAACCTCTAAATATTTTTTTTAAGATTATGTTATTTTTATAACATCAAATAGACATAAAAATATTGGTGTAATAATTTATAATCGTCGAAAAAAGCAATTCAACTTAAATCAACACTTAAAACCACTGAACTTTTAAGGGTTTTCGCGCAGGAATTCTTTTATACTTTATGTTTGGGTATCCCATTGTTAAAGAATATCCTACAAAATGACCCTCTGGAATCTTTATCAATTCTCTTATCGTTTTGGATTGGTTTATATGAAATGTTAAATATCCTAAAGAGCAAGTTCCTAACCCTAAGGTTTCAGCAGCGAGCATAATGTGAGCCGCAGCTAGAGAACAATTTTCTGGTATTCCTCCTATAACTTTATC
>JAHQWH010000208.1 GCA_029856105.1 Promethearchaeia archaeon
AGTTAATATGAATATTTGAATTAATTCAATAAATGTGAATAAAAACTATTTCATAATATGTTCAAAAAATTGGTAAAAAAAGATACAGAATTTATCTTATTTTTCGGGTTTTTTCAGAATAATCCTCGCATCTACGCAAATTAACCCTTTGCCGTAGATAAAAACGGGGTTTAGGTCCATTTCGTATATTTCTTCGTGTTTTGTGACGAGATCTGATACCTTCAATAGCGTTTGTACTATCGCATCTATGTCGGCTTTTGGTTTTCCTCGATATCCATCAAGTATTGGAAATCCTTTTATTTCTTTAATCATTTCCCGAGCATCGTATTCTGTAATTGGAGCAATTCGGAAACTTACGTCTTCTAAAAGTTCAACTAAAATACCTCCAATTCCAAACATTAGCGCAGGCCCAAATTGAGCGTCAGTAGTCATCCCTAAAATTAGTTCAGTTATTGGTTCGTCGGCCATTTTTTGTACGCTAATCAATTTCTCGGCTTGGGAAGGAATTTTCATTAGTTCTTCGAAAGCATTAGTAGTTTCCTCTTCGTTTTTAATGTTTAACTTAACCGCTCCCGTATCTGACTTGTGGACGATATCTTCTGCCATGAGCTTTAAAACAACCGGAAAACCAATGTTTTTTGCGGCTGAAACGGTCTCTTCTTTAGTAGAGGTTAATTTTTGGTCTGGAATAGAAATTCCAATCTCTATTAGCAATTCCTTCGATTCAAATTCTGTAAGCACAGTTTGGTTTGATTCAAGCTTTTTTTTTAAAAGTTCTGAAATATTCATTACATTTATCTCAAAAAAGTCAATTTAAAATTAAGATCTATAATAGGTAATAAAGGGATAAAATAAATTTAAATATAACGAGTAGTATTTTTAATCAAATAGAGTCCTAAATTTCAATAAAAAAAAAGGAACCTTATACTAATTAAATTTAAGTTATCTCTTACTTATGGAGTCTAAAGCTACAACAAAAGAAGAAAATCTTCGGATTCTCTTAAAAAATTTTGTAGAGTCGCGAGATGATATTATTGTCGCCTTTTTGTATTCAAACCAAGGACTTCTAATGACCAAATATGGAAAATTAGATAGTACAACTAAAGACGAAAAAGAAACGGAAGATGTTTACGGCGCCTTTACTGCACTAGTAGAAAATCTTATGGATAAAATTAGCTTAGAATATGAAATCGGTCATTACGGTACTGGTTCATTTGAAACTGAAGATAATCGCATTATTTACTTAGAAGCGGGATCCGAGGCTATACTATTACTAATTTGCGATTATGATACAAATTTAAACAAGCTCTTCCCTATTGCTTACCTCGTAGTTGAGAAAATAGCTCAATTGCTTGAAGAGAGCTTCGATTTTAAATTTAATACTTTAAAAATCCCTGATTTAGATATCCACGAAACTTTTTCCTTAGGATTAGACAAGTTTTCGATCAACGAACCAAAAACTATGATAAATGGCGTGACCACAGCACATCAATTTAGGAAACCTAAGAAAATAGAAAAACTCTTTAAACTAATTGTTTTAGGTTCAGCAGCCGTAGGTAAAACTACGCTCGTGAATCAATTTTTAAAAAAGGAGGATGTCATCGATTACCGACCAACTTTAGGTATTTCAATATCAACTCAACAATTTCACGTTCAAGGCTTCAAAGACGATGTAATCAAATTCCTTGTATACGACCTCGCCGGGCAAAGTTTTTTTAAGCGCGTTAGACACCAGTATTATAAAGGAGCAAATTGTGCTTTTATCGTTTACGATGTTACCAGAAGAGAGACTTTCGATGAAGCCATAGATTTCTGGCTCGAAGATGCTCAGAAGAAATTAGGAAATGTCCAATTTGTGCTTATAGGAAATAAAATTGATTTAGAAGATAAAAGGGAAATAACCAAAGAGGAGGGATTAGAAAAAGCAAAAAAATTGAAAAGTTTTTTCATTGAAACCTCAGCGTTAAAAAATATAAACGTTCAAGATACCTTCAAAATTATAGGAATTGGCTTATTTTTTAAGCACATTGAAGAGAGCTTATAATTAAAAAATGAAAAAAA